>NZ_KV810585.1:0-252995 GCF_001812845.1 Corynebacterium sp. HMSC065H09 | reverse complement strand
CCACCGAGATCTTCAAGCAGCCAGAGCAGCCCCGCGCATTCGCCGTGGATCAGCGCACCATCGTCGGCAGCCTGACGTAGATCGCGGCGAATGTCATCACGAATAGATAGCGCGTCGGCATGCTCTTCCGGGAATCCACCGGGCACGATGTAGCCTTCGGCTTCCGGCAGTTCGTCAACCAATGGGTCAAAATCCACGACCTCGGCTCCAGCGGCCTGCAATAGCTCACGGTGCTCTGCATAGGTAAACGAGAACGCAGGACCCGCCGCGACCGCCACGCGCACGCGGCGATTAAGAGCCAGCGGTGCAACGAACTGTGCAGGGGCCCATGGTTCAGCTGGATAGGGCTGCCGGGCAAGCTGGATAATCCGGTCGATGTCGATGTAGGTTTCCACCAAGTTGGCCATCGATTCAATGACCGCTTCTAGCTGCTCACCCTGCTCGACTGCAGTGACCAGCCCCAAATGCCTGCTGGGCACCTCAATATCAGTCACTCGCGGAATAGCGCCGAGCACCTCGACCCCCATGGCCTCCACAGAACGGGTAATGATGTCCGCATGCCGCGGGCTGCCCACCTGATTAATAATCACGCCACTGACACGGACGTCAGTGCGAAGCGTGGAGAAACCGTGGACAACAGCCGCCGCCGACTGCGACATATGCCGGGCATCAATCACCAACACCACCGGAAGGCCCAACAGTGAGGCAATCTCAGCCGTCGAGCCCTCCACCGATAGCGGGTCGTCACCAATGCGGCCGTCGAAAAGCCCCATAACCCCTTCGACCACCGCAATATCGCTGTCGGCAGCTCCATGTGCGTAGAGCGGCCCAATCATCTCAGGCGCGCACATAAAGGAATCCAGATTGCGCCCGGGACGACCAGCGGCTACCCCGTGATAGCCAGGATCAATATAATCGGGTCCGACTTTGAAAGGTGCCACCGCGTGACGACGCGACAGTGCACGCATCAGCCCCGTGGAGATTGTCGTCTTTCCCGTGCCTGAAGCTGTCGCCGCGATGACAATTCCAGGCGCTACCACTCGATGCCCTTTTGTCCCTTACGTCCGACATCCATCGGGTGCTTAATCTTGGTCATCTCCGTCACCAGATCCGCGACCTCCACGAGCTTCGGATCCGCATCGCGGCCAGTCATCACCACATGCTGGCGGCCGGGACGGTTCCTCAATGTCTCCACCACATCGTCGACATCAATCCAACCCCACTTGATTGGGTAGGTGAACTCGTCGAGGACGTAGAAGTCGTGCACCTCATTTTCCAGGCGCCGTTTAATCTCCTGCCATCCCTCGGCAGCAGCTGCCGCATGGTCCTCCTCAGTGCCCTGCTTACGCGACCAAGACCAACCTTCGCCCATCTTGTGCCATTCGACCGGGCCGCCTTCCCCCGTGTCGTCGTGAAGCTCGCCCAACCGGCGCATGACAGCTTCCTCGCCAACCTTCCACTTTGCCGACTTTACAAACTGGAAGACACCGATATTCATCCCCTGATTCCACGCGCGCATCGCCATACCGAATGCCGCGGTGGACTTGCCCTTACCTGGGCCCGTATGCACCGCAGTAATCGGAATCATGCGACGCTGCCTGGTGGTCAGTCCATCGTTGGGAATTGATTTGGGGTCAAGCTTTCCTTGTGCCATGGTCTCGATGATAGGCATGGACCACGCCCGCCACGGCTTCGGCATTGAGTTCGGAGAGATTTATGCAGGTCGCACCCAATTCCACGCTGAGTTCCTGTGCCAGCCCCAGCCGCACGCGAGAGCGCTCACAGTCGATAACCACCGTCGCCGCCAACGCTTGACGACGGATCTTTGCGGCCACAGCCCTCGCCTGCTGCAGGCCATTTTTACCCGTTGCTCGGCCGTCGGAGAGCAAGACCATGATTGCGCGCCGTGTGGGCTCCCTATGGGCTTCCCGAACTACCACTTCGTGTGCCTTCAGCAATCCTTCGGCCAATGGAGTTCGGCCACCAGTGCGGACATCTGCGAGGCGACGTACTGCGGTGTCGATAGACTTCGTCGGCGGTAAAACTAATTCGGCGTTATTTCCGCGGAAAGTAACGACAGCGACTTTATCGCGGCTTTGGTAGGCATCACGCAGCAGCGATGTGACCGCGCCGGTGACGGCTGCCAGACGGTCGCGTGCTGCCATGGAACCCGAGGTGTCCACGACAAAGACGACCAGATTGGACTCAGTTCCCTGTCGAATAGCGCCGTGAACGTCCTCCGGTTCCAGGGGAATCATGGAGTCGCCCATGCGGGCGCCACGATTGGCCGCCGCCAGCACTGTCGCCGGCACGTGGAGACCATGGCCTCCCCGCTCGGCACCAATGGTGCTGCCCCGCGGGCCAATGGCCTTGGAACGCCGACCGGAATCCCCTTGGCCGACACCGTCAACGCTGATTTTACGAACGGCGAAAGGGGGCGCCTTCAGCGGCGCGACCTCCCTTCGATCCCGAGGAATTCGACTGTTGTGGCTCCTGAGGTTCGGAGTTGGAGTCGAACTGGGAGACCTGCTCAGCATCGGGCTCTGGATCCGACTCCGGACTCGACTCTGGCTGATTCTGGTCATCTCGGAACTGCTCCTCTGCATCCTGCAGAGCATCGTCGAGCTGTTCCTGGTCCAGTCCTGGTTCATCAAAGGGGTCACGGCGACGACGGTGCGGCAGTGCCATTTCCGCAGCTACCTTAATGTCTTCCGCAGTGATCTCAATTGGATTGCCGGGTGCCGGCTGCGCCGACTCGTCCCCGGCTACTCGCCAGGCAGCGTGAGCGCGGGCGGTACGTGCAATGACGATGTCGGCACGCATCCCGTCCACATCAAAAGCAGCGCACACTGTGGCAATTTGACCAAGAATGTTGGGGGTCAATTCGACGTCGTCAAGCAGTGCGCGCGCGCGATCGATGCGAGCGTGTAGCGCATCGTCGTCGGCGGCGAACCGCGTGACAAAGCTCTCCGGGTCGGCGTCAAAGTCGAGGCGGCGGGCGACGATTTCCGCGCGGACAGCCGGATCCTTGGATGCGGTGACGTCGATGGCGAGCCCAAAGCGGTCGAGAAGCTGGGGACGCAATTCGCCCTCTTCCGGGTTCATCGTGCCGACCAACACGAACCTGGAGGTTGCGGAGTGCGAGATACCATCGCGTTCAACAACCACGCGACCGGTGGCTGCGGCATCGAGCACGGAGTCAACGAGATGATCCGGCAGCAGGTTAATCTCGTCGACATAGAGAATGCCACCGTCAGCCGCGCTGAGTAGTCCCGGATTGAACTGTGCGTGTCCGGTAGTCAGGACGGTCTCCACATCGATGGAGCCTACGACTCGATCTTCCGTAGCGCCGAGTGGCAGGTTTACCAACGATCCGCTGAGAAATGGCGCCAACGCGCGGACCGTAGTGGTCTTGGCTGTGCCCTTCTCACCGCGGATGACGACACCACCAATCTCCGGGGATAGCGCGGTCAGAATCAACGCAAGCTGTAGTCGCTGCTGCCCGACGATCGCAGTAAAAGGAAAAGTGGGCTCTGTTTGTGCAGTGGTCGCTGACGTGATTTTTTCCATAAGCACAGTTCTACCCCACTGCGAACGGATGGCTCACAGCGGGGTAGAACAATGTTGGCTTAATTGAACTCTTTGAAGCTCTTCAGCGAGTTACTAGCGCTCCAGCTTCAGGGTCTTCTGGGAAGCCTCCCAGACCTCCTTGAACAGAGCCGGGTCATCAGCCAGGTGCGTACCGTAGGACGGGACGAGCTCCTTCAGCTTCGGAGCCCACTTGCCCATGTGACGGCCGAAGCAGCGCTCAATCAGGCTAATCATCACAGCCGGAGCGATGGAAGCGCCCGGGGATGCACCCATCAGGCCGGCAATGGTGCCGTCCCACGAGTTGATGACCGCGGTACCGAACTCGAGGGTACCGAAGACCGGAGCCTTCATCGGCTTAATGACCTGGACGCGCTGACCAGCGACGATCAGCTCCCAGTCCTCTGGGCGAGCGTTCGGGACGTACTCACGCAGGGACTCAATACGTGCGTCGAAGTCCTTCAGAACCTCAGTAATCAGGTACTTGGTCAGCCCCATCTCCTGGACACCAACACCCATCATGGACGGCAGGTTGGCCGGACGCAGAGACTTAATCAGGTCCAGGTTGTTACCGTTCTTGAGGAACTTCATGTTCCAACCGGCGTACGGGCCAAAGAGCAGGCCGCGCTTGCCGTCGATAACACGGGTGTCCAGGTGCGGAACGGACATCGGCGGCGTGCCGACGGAAGCCTTACCGTAGACCTTGGCGTCATGCTTAGCAATGACTTCCTCGTTGGTGCAGCGCAGCCACTGGCCGGAGACCGGGAAGCCACCGAAACCACGAATCTCGTTAATACGAGCCTTCTGCAGCAGCGGCAGTGCGTCACCGCCGGCACCGACGAATACGAAGTTGGCAACCAGGGTGCGAACGTCCTTGGTGTGCAGGTTCTTCACGGTGACGATCCACTTGGAACCGTCGCGCTTCAGACCGGTGACCTCGTGTCCGTAGCGAATCTCAGTACCCATATCGGACAGTGCGGCCAGGTACTGCTTGGTCAGTGCACCGAAGTTAACGTCCGTACCATTCGGGTTACGAATAGCGGAGACCGGCTTGGAGAAGTCACGGCCCTCGGACATCAGCGGAAGGTACTCAGCGAAACGGTCCGGATCTTCAATGAGCTCCTGACCGTGGAACAGCGGCTCCTTCTCAAGTGCCTCGTAGCGACGACGCATGAACGCCATCTGCTCCGGCCCCTGAGCGAAGGTGGTGTGATCAACTGGGTTGATGAATTCCTTCGGGTCAGTCAGGGTGCCGTTTTCAATCAGCGAGGTCCACAGCTGGCGGGAAACCTGGAACTGCTCATTAATGAGCTTAGCCTTGGTGACATCGACCTTGCCGTTCTTCTCCGGCGTGTAGTTCAGCTCGCACAGAGCAGAGTGGCCGGTACCAGCGTTGTTCCACGGGGAGGAAGACTCCTTGGCGGGCTGATCGAGACGCTCGAACAGAACCTGTGACCAGGATGGCTCGAGCTCCTTGAGCAGCACACCCAGCGTCGCACTCATTACACCTGCACCGATGAGGACGACGTCTACCTCGTCGCCACTGGAAGCAGGAAGCTTGTTATCAGCCATTTTGCTGTCAACATCCTTACTAACTTGATTAGTGATTCAAACTAGCGCTCGCTCACATGCGCGCACACAACTAAAGACGCAAAAGAGAGCTACCGTCTCAGTCCATAATCTATTGTGGCACACATTCCCACTACCCCCGGTAATCGGCGCTAGGCTTGACCCTGTGACTACCGATATTCCCGATTTCGTTACCCCCACCTTTAACCCCGATAACCTAGGCGAAGACTACAGCCAACATGTCATCGAACTCGGCCAGGATCCCGACGGTGAGGGATCCGTACACGCGGTATTGGTCCGCTACTGCCCCGACTCGTCGGCAAGCGACTTCCAAAAACGTCCGGCGGTTCTATGGATTCACGGGATGTCGGACTATTTCTTCCAGAAGCACGTGGCGGAGCGGTACCACGCCGAAGGCTACGCCTTTTACGCTATTGACCTGCGTAAGTGCGGGCGCGCACACCAACCGGGGCAGACTTGGCATGGCTGCAGCGATCTAACGAATTACTTCGAGGATCTCAACAGGGCACTCGCAGTGTTAGACCACGCCGGTCATACAACTGTCACTGTTAATGCGCACTCCACTGGTGGTCTCATTGCCGTGCTCTGGCTCGATTGGTTACGAAGCACAGGCGGCCATTGCCCGCAAGCACCCAATATTTCCGTCACAGCTGCCGTCTTGAACTCACCGTGGCTGACTCTGCACGTTTCCCGGGCAAAGGCTCCCGTGTACTCGCTGGTGACTCGCGTTATGTCGCGGATTCGCCCTAACAGTCTCATTCCGGTGCAGTCTGCGGGCGGCTATGGCAAATCCATTAGCGCCGACCACCAGGGACGCTGGGAGTACAACCGCACTTTCAAGCCGCTGGCTGGCCATGACAAGAACTGGCGTTGGCTCAATGCCATCATCGTCGGCCAGCAACGTGTCAGCCGCGGTATCGATACCGGCGTGCCGACGCTCGTTCTCCACTCGGACAACTACCTTCTCGGTTCCGACTACACACCGGAACTCAGCCGCGTTGACTCTGTCCTCAACACTGAGCAAATTGCCGATGCCACTGCCCACTTGGGACCGCAGGCTCGCAACGTCGCGATTCCGGGTGCTCTCCACGACGTGTATCTCTCCGCACCCGAAGCACTAGACCGCGCTTTTAATGAGACATTCCAGTTCCTTGCCACAGTCAATCCAGGAGACAGCTCAAAATAGGAGCACAGAATAGGAACTCGGAATAAATCAGCATTCAGTACGGTTGAACCAAACTAGTTTGACCAGAATGCTAGGAGTGCTTGTGACCACTGAGAATTCGCCTGAGACTACCCCACGCCACTACGACGTCATCATTATCGGAACCGGGTCCGGCAATTCCATTCCAGCCCCGGCCTACGACAATGTCCGTATCGCTCTGGTGGAGGAAGGACGTTTCGGCGGTACTTGCCTCAACGTTGGGTGTATTCCCACCAAGATGTTCGTTCTGGCCGCTGATGCCGCCCGCAACATCCGCGAGGCCAGCCGCCTGGGCGTGCACGGCACCTTCGACTCCGTTGATCTCAAGCAAATCCAGGATCGCGTTTTTGCCCAGCGCGTCGACCAGATTGCCGACGGCGGCGAGGCATACCGCCGCGGGGACGAGACTCCCAATATCGATGTCTACGACCGCCACGCAACGTTCGTCGGCCCTCGCACTATTCGCACCGGCATCGGCGAGGAAACCGTCGACATCACAGCCGACAACATCATCATCGCTGCAGGCTCCCGCCCTCACGTTCCGGGCCTCATCGCAGACTCCGGGGTCGATTACTACACCAACGAGAACATCATGCGCGTCGACAAGCTTCCGCGCGAAATGATCGTCGTCGGCGGCGGCTACATCGCTAGCGAGTTCGCGCATGTCTTCGCATCCTTCGGCACGAAGGTGCACATGCTGGTGCGCTCCGATGTCATGCTGCGTGGCTCAGACGCCGCTATCTCCGAGCGCTTCCACGAGGTTGCCTCCCGCGACATTGACATCCGTATGAACACCTCCATCACTGAGCTCTCCCAGGAGGGCGAGATCGTCACGGTCACGCTTGACGACGGCACGGAGCTCGCAGCCGATGCCCTGCTCGTGGCAACCGGACGCATCCCCAACGGTGACCGTATGGACCTTGCAGCCGGTGGTGTGGCGATGCACGACGATGGTCGCATCAAGGTTGACCAGTACGGCCGCACCTCTGCCGAAGGTGTGTGGGCGCTGGGCGATGTCTCTAGCCCGTACCAGCTGAAGCATATTGCCAACCATGAGGCCAAGGTTGTCTTCCACAACGTGCTGAATCCGTCGGACCTGCGCGAATTTGACCACCGCTACATTCCGTCGGCAGTCTTCTCACATCCGCAGATTGGTCAGGTCGGTATGACCGAGGATGAAGCTCGCGCCTGGGCTGCGGAAAATGGCACGGACATTACCGTGAAGGTACAGAACTACGGCGATGTCGCCTACGGCTGGGCGCTGGAGGATCGCGATGGCTTTGCCAAGTTGATTGCGGACCGCGCCACCGGCCGCCTGCTGGGTGCGCACTTCATCGGCGAGCAGGCTGCCACTCTAGTGCAGCAGTGCATCCAGATGATGAGCTTCGAGATGGATGTGCGCGAAGTTGTCAAGGGCCAGCACTGGATTCACCCAGCACTGCCAGAGCTGATTGAAAACGCAATCCTGGGCCTGGAGTTCGATAACTAGCCCAGCTGTTCAATACCTGTGGCCTGGGCCAATGCGGGCCCAGCCAGGTACTCCTCGACTGCATCGGCCAACAGGTCGATCTGCCGCAGCCGTTCTTCGGCAAACGAAGTATTAGAGCTGACCTCAAAGCCGTCTCGACCGACGGCAACTGCGACTTCGCTCAGCAACTGACGGCGCGCCTGATCATTTTCCAGGTAGCCGTGGCGGTGCGTACCCATCACCATGCCACGCCGCGCCCCTTCTTCAGGCTCAGTGATAAAGGGCGCCTCGCTGCTTCGCACAACCTGTCCATTGTGGACTTCGTAAGAGCCATCCGGGTGGCTCACCAGCGTCTTCGTCCCCGCGAATTCAATGTCGGTATCGAACACTCCAAGCCCGTTCACTGTCCCGGCTACCGACTCCACCGAGTCAGTGATGGTGGTGCAGAGCATTTGGAACCCACCGCAGATGCCAATCAGCGGCAGCCCTCGGGCGGCTCGGTTCTCCAGTACGTCGTCAAGCCCACGCTCGCGCAACCACTTGAGATCGGCGACCGTCGACTTCGTCCCGGGCAACACGACCAGGTCGGCGCGAGCAACGACCGACGGATCGACCGTCCACTGCACGTGTACCCCTGGTTCACAGGCAAGCGCTTCGATATCGGTGGCGTTGGACACGCGCGGCAAGCGAATGGCGGCCACGGACAACGTTTCCGTACCCAGCGGTGCGTTCGCCGGCCCTACCGACGCACCAGCGACTGTGCCGAGCGAATCCTCCGCATCGATCCACAGCCCCGGAATAAAAGACACTACGCCGAGTACGGGCACGCCGGTGTGCTCGCGCACCACGTCCAATCCCGGTGTCAACAGCGAAACATCGCCCCGGAACTTGTTGACGATAAAACCGGTAATTCGCGCGCGGTCTTCGGGGCTCAAAATTGCATGCGTGCCGACGAAATGTGCAAGCACCCCACCGCGGTCGATGTCGCCGGCGACCACAACCGGCAAATCAGCGAGCTCTGCCAAGCCCATGTTGGCGATGTCTGACTCTCGCAGATTGACCTCGGCAGGACTACCAGCGCCTTCGCACAAGACGACATCGAACTGCCCCCGCAGCTCTTCCAATGTCTCCGCGACTACCCCGCGCAACGCTTTTCGACGCGACCGGTACGTCAGAGCGCTCACATGCCCATCGGCTTTGCCCTTCACCACCACCTGACTAGTGTGGTCCGAGCCCGGCTTGAGAAGCACCGGGTTAAAGGAGACATCCGGCTCCAGCCCACAGGCGAGCGCCTGCAGAGCCTGCGCGCGCCCAATCTCGCCGCCGTCAAGCGTGACAGCGCAGTTGTTGGACATGTTCTGTGCTTTGAAGGGTGCGACCTTCACGCCGCGGCGCGCGAGCAGCCGACACATGCCGGCGACCAGAACCGACTTACCGGCATCTGAGGTGCAGCCGGCAATCAGAGCTGCAGGGGCCTGCACGGGTTAGGCCTCGGGCTTCCAACCAGTTTGGAACTGACCTGGCACGTTCTGCTCATCCGGCAGAGTGAGGATTTCATAGCCGTCGGAGGTCACCAGCACCGTGTGCTCGAACTGGGCGGTGAACTTGAAGTCATCATTCTGCACAGTCCAGCCATTATCCCAGATGTGGTACGGCAGCTCACCAAGGTTAATCATCGGCTCAACAGTCAAGGTCATGCCCGGCTCGAAAATGGTGTCCTGGCTCGGCTCATCGTAGTGGAGAACGATTAAACCATTGTGGAACGTGGTACCGACACCGTGACCGGTGAAGTCCCGAACGGTGTTGTATCCAAAACGCTTAGCGTAAGACTCGATTACGCGGCCGATGACATTAATCTCACGGCCCGGCTTGATGACCTTAATGCCGCGCATGGTGGCGTTGTAAGTGCGCTCCACTAGCTGGAGGTGCTCCTCCGAGACATTGCCCGCGAGGAAAGTCGCGTTGGTGTCACCGTGGACGCCGTTCTTGTATCCGGTGACGTCGACATTGACGATATCGCCGTCTTCAATAACCTGAGTGTCCGGAATACCGTGGCAGACAATCTCATTGAGAGACACACAGCACGACTTCTCGAAACCGCGGTACCCCAGCGTGGACGGGTAGGTGTCGTGATCCAACAGGTACTCGTGCACCACCCGGTCAATCTCATCCGTGGTCACGCCCGGAGTTACGGCCTTGCCGGCCTCCACCAACGCGTTGGCAGCAATGCGAGAGACCTCTCGCATATTTTCAATATCTTCCGGAGTCTGTACCAGCGGCTCGCCGACGCCTTCCTGAACCTCGTCCTTCCAGGCGTACTCCGGCCGTTCAATATGTGCCGGAACAGTGCGAATTGGCGTGGACTTTTGCTGAGTAAGTGGAGAACGCTGAGTCATGGAACATACTCTACCCCTACCCCCGGATTAGCCTTTCGGCCTGTGCCGGTTTCGAAGCCAGAAATGCTCTAGCCCTCGTCTCCTGAACCTTCATCCATATTGGCGAAGAAGGCATCGGTAATCGCCACCGCATGTTCGGATCCACCACCGCCGACGATGAGCGTGGCGAAGGCCAAGTCATCTCGATAGCCAGTGAACCAAGCGTGCGAGCCACCTCCATACTCGGCCTCACCGGTCTTGGCGTAGACCTCACCGCGTCCGGCAATGGCCGAACCGGTACCGGAGGTCACCACCGCCCGCATGAGTGAGCGAACCTCGTTCAAAACCTCAGGTGGAAGTGGCTTCGACGTCTGCGACTGCCACGTTCCCGCGCTTGGCACGAGTGACGGCGTCGGAGTGCGCCCGGCCGCCACCGTCGCGGAAACCAGCGCCATGCCAAACGGGCTGGCCAAGTCATTGCCCTGTCCATAGCCCGCATCGATACGCTCGACTTCATCACTACCGTCAGACACGCTGCCGGTAATAGTGTCGAGGCCCGCGATGTGATAGTTGATTCCGATGCCGAAGTTCTTGGACTCCTCCTTGAACTGCCCTGGTTCCAACTTGTGGGAGATGTTGCCGAACGTGGTGTTGCAAGACCGCGCGAAGGCATCGCTCAGCGAGGTATCCCCGACACCACTTCCGTTGTAGTTGGTGACAATTCGCGGACCGATTTCCATCGAACCTGGGCACGGCACAGTCGATCCCGCATTTAGTCCCTCGTGCTGCACACCTGCAGCGGCAGTGACAATCTTGTACGTCGATCCCGGCGGGAACTGTCCCATCAGCGCAAGGTCACCGTCCTTGTCTGCTTCCGCCGTCTGGGCTACCGCCAGAATCTTGCCCGTAGACGGCTGCACAGCCACCAGCATTGCCTTCGCATCTTGCCGCGTATCGACTGCCTTCTGCGCTGCGTCCTGCACCTTTTTACTAATCGATGCCTGCACCGCCGGGGCTACATCCGGAGACACCTCATAGAGCGTGCCGACGACTGCTCCGCCCTCGTTGGCCGCCACGATCTTCCAGCCATCGGCACCGTGATCACCAGTGTCCACTAGCCTTTCCACACGGCTCATCAAATCAGGCGCAAACCCCGGGTCGGGTCGCACCATCGCTGCTTCATCGTTAACAGAAATTCCGTCAATGTCCGCGAGCTCATCCTTGACTCGCTGCGGCGTGGATGCCGGCAGCACAATCAGTGAAAAGTTACCCTTCCCACCAGCTGCCTGCTCCCCTATAGCGCGCGCGTCAAGCTTCGGACCATCTTCCGGCATTTCATTATTGATGACCGTCGCCGCCCGATTAATCGACGACTGCACATTCTCCGCCCCATCACGATTGAGAATTACCCGGTGCACAGTCCCCGGCTCAAGCAAGGCCGCACCGTCCGAACCAACCACAGACGGACGTGGAGCTGCGATAGTGCGCAATTCTGGGTGCTGATTACGCCCCAGCTGTGGATGCAGGGATGCTGGCGACCAGCGCAACGCCCAATCCCGTTGCCCAGCCTCAGTCTTAGTCAGCGTAAAAGTCGTGTCATATCCCCAGCGTCGCTGGTGCGGTAACTGCCAATTCATGGCAACTTCGGCAGAGGACTGATTCGAACTGGAATCGATACCCGCAATTTCATACTCAAGCCCCTCCGGCTGGAGGCCGTCGGTGGCCGCTTTCAAATCTCCTTCAGCGGAATCCGGATGATCGGTCAGCGCCGCCGCCTTAGCGACATCCCCTCCCGCCAGCGCCCCCAGGAATTCCTCAAGCACCTCGCGCCCGGTGTCAGGCCGCGGCGTACACGCGGCGGATGACAACACCAGACCCGTGATTGCCACAGCCGAGATACTGCGAAGCAGGGGCTTGCGGCGCGAAGTTTGTTCCATGTGGGCTGACGTTAGCACCGCTTTGCTTTACGACGACGCTGGCGCGCCGCAACCTGCTATCAGCGGTTCAGTACAATTGGATTGACCACGTCAGCAGCCATAACCAGAACGCCGAAGACCAGCAAGACTGCGGTAAAGGCCATAGTAATTGGCATGAGTTTGGTGTAATCGGCAGGCCCAAGCGCAGGCTTACCGAACGCCTTGCGAATCAGGTCGCGGATGCGCTCATAAATAACCACGGCGATGTGGCCACCGTCGAGTGGCGGCAACGGCACGAGGTTGAACACGGCCAGGAAATAATTGAGGTTGGCCAGCAACAGGAAGAATGAAGGCCACTGGTTCATCTCCACCAATTCACCACCGGCACGCGACGCGCCGACCACACTCATTGGGCTGGCCGGGTCACGCTGAGCACCAAAGATAGAGGCGACCACGCCGGGAACCTTCTCCGGGATGGAGAGCAGCCCGTTCCAAACCGCCCCGAAAAGGCTGCCTGTGAAGCTGGCCGCACCGCCGATGGCAGTCACTGCGTTGTACTCGTGAAGGATGGTCTCTGGTCGCTGGAAGGCGATACCAATTGCTGGCTGGTCGATGTCCTGCCCGTCGTTAGTCTTGTGCTTGACGACTTCCGGGGTGACCGTGACCGTCTGGGTGCTGCCATTGCGGTCGATGGTCATTTTGATGTCGCCACCTGCAGAGCTACCGATGAGAGACACAGCCTCGGGGTAGGACGTGATCTTGGTGCCATTGATCTTCTCAATCACATCTCCGGCACGTAGCCCTGCGCGCTCTGCAGGACCGGAACCAGTGCAGGGCTCCAGCGTGCCGTCGGCACGCTGTGCCGGCGAGACGCACTGCACCGCCTGAATGCGTGGCGCCATTTCCTTACCCATGTTGGGCAAACCCCACGTCACGGCAATGAAGTAAAGAATGATGAATCCAACGATGAGGTTCATTGCCACCCCACCGAGCATCACGATAATGCGCTGCCACCACGGCTTCTTGTACATGGCGTAGGGTTCTTCGGCAGGAGCGATGGGATCCATTGCTGTCATGCCTGCGATGTCGCAGAATCCGCCAAAGGGAATTGCCTTTATTCCATACTCGGTGTCATGCCCACCTGCCGCAGCGTGATGCCGCTTGAAGGAAAACAGCGTTGGGCCGAAGCCAATGAAGTATCGACGCACTCGCATTCCACACAGGCGAGCTGCGGTGAGATGGCCCCATTCGTGAAGAGCGATTGTCACCGCGATGCCGATTGCGAAGAGTAAAACTCCAAGAAGAAATGTCACGAGTGCTCACCCTACCCCCACTTTGGGCAAACGAGCACACCGGCGAACAGTTTCCGGCCGGGCTGAGTCCCAATTTCAGCAAGTTCTAAGGTATCCTTACACCCGATACTCAAGATTGTCTGAAAATGCGCTCAGTCGCTTTCAGCAAAACCGCAGATAGACTGAAGTGCATATAGAGTGCAATTCGCCGAAAGTGTTAACAGGAGGACTTTCAAGTGAGCAACCACGAGCCAAAGGAAGAGATTTACCGCGGCGTCAGCACCCTCGACGAGCCGTCGGCGAAGTGGGGCTGGCACGGCATTAGCAAGAGCGCTATGCAGAAGGCCGGCTGGATTTCCGTGATCTTCCTGCTGGGCATGACCATTGGTAACCACAAGGGCAACGTCGAGAACTGGTGGCTGGTCGTCATCGCCGCCCTGATCGCTATTGGCCTGCTGCTGCAGTTGTTCGCCCCGCAGGCTTCTCAGGTCCGCACCGTTACCGGTCACAACAAGCCGGAAGGCCACATTGAGCCGGAGTGGGCACGCGACCAGGTTAACGGCACTGGCGTCTACGCTAACCTGACCGACTCTCAGCTGCGCTCCTGGAACCGTCTGCCGGAAGGCCAGAACCAGTAAAGTTAGCCACTTTTGCAGAAAGTCTGGCCTAACAGCTCTATAGCAACAGCTCTATAGCGCTACAGCGCACAAAAAGATCCGCACCGAATTCGGTGCGGATCTTTTGCTATTTGTCGGCTAAACCTCTTCGGCCGCCAGCTGACCACACGCTGCCGCAATCTCGTTGCCACGGGTATCGCGGACCGTGCACGGTACCCCCTGCGCCTGTACGCGGCGGACGAACTCCTCCTGCTGCTTCTTCGGGGAGGCGTCCCACTTCGACCCCGGAGTCGGGTTGAGCGGAATCAGGTTGACGTGGACACGTGAGCCCAGAGCATTGTGGAGCTTCTTACCCAACAAGTCTGCACGCCAATCCTGGTCGTTAATATCGCGAATCAAAGCGTACTCAATAGATACGCGACGGCCTGTCTTGTCTGCGTAGTAGCGAGCTGCATCAAGCACCTCAGCTACTGTAAAGCGATTGTTGATCGGTACCAGCTCATCGCGAAGCTCGTCATCTGGAGTGTGCAGAGACACCGCGAGGGTTACTGACAGGTCCTCGTCGGCAAGCCGTCGGATGTTCGGCGCGAAACCGACTGTAGAGACGGTGACATTGCGCATCGAGATGCCGAATCCCTCCGGCGACGGTCGCGTGATGCGATGGACGGCGGCGAGAACGCGGTTGTAGTTCGCGAGCGGCTCACCCATGCCCATGAATACGATGTTGGTCAGGCGACCGCCCTCGGCTGCCATCGTGGCAGCGGCCTCACGAACTTGGTCGACAATCTCCGCGGTGGAGAGATTACGCTGCAGACCGCCCTGACCCGTCGCACAGAATGGGCATGCCATACCGCAGCCGGCCTGTGAGGAAATACAGAGGGTCGCACGCCCCGGGTACTTCATCAGCACGGATTCCAGCAGCGTACCGTCACCTGCACGCCACAGCGTCTTACGGGTTTCGCCGTCGTCACAGGTGATGTGGCGAACGGGAGTCAACAAAGGTGGGAAGAGACTGTCTTTGACCTTTTGACGGTCTGCTTCCGGCAGATCAGTCATCGTCATAGGGTCAGCCTCAAGCCGACCGTAATAGTGCCGGGCAATCTGATCGGCGCGGAAGGCCGGCAGGCCCAGTTCCTTGACCGCAGCCTTCCGTTCCTCAACATCGAGGTCCGCAAAATGGGTCGCGGGCATGCCGCGACGTGGAGCTTTAAGAACGATTGGAAGTGAAGATGCCATGATGGCACCCATTTTCGCATGTAATGACGGTTTTGGCCTAATGAGCGACTAGGCAGCCGCAACTAAGTGGACCTTTACAAGTGGTACATACCTGCCAAAACGTGTTGAATGATAGGTATGACTAACGCTAATCAACCGAATAACGACAGTCCGCTTTTCGACGATACTCCGTCGTACTCTCCAAATGATTCAGTGGCTCCTGCACCAGAGCAGGACAACCTTCCAGAGCCAGTCGTTGACGCGCCCGCAGAGAAGGACTCCACACCGGAGCCAGCGCCCGCTCCTGGCCGGCGCAAGGTGAAAAAGACTACCGCGGGCTCGATGTGGGTTGGCCTGGTCATCAGTGCAGTTTTGCTGATCGTATTGCTTGTATTCATTCTGCAGAATCAGCAGGAGACCACACTAAACCTGTTCGGCTGGGCCTGGAACTTCCCGGTCGGTGTCGGAATGCTGTTCGCTGCTATCCTCGGCGCCCTCATCACTGCGCTAATCGGTGGCTGGCGAATGTTTGATCTGCGCCGCCAGATTCGTAAGGGCGACAACTAAAGCCCGACTGAACCAGCCAAATTAAACCAGGCTGAAAAGCTGCAATATCAGCCACGTCATCGCGGCTGATGGCAGCATGCCATCCAGGCGGTCCATCAGACCGCCGTGGCCCGGCAATATCGAGGACATATCCTTAATCCCCAGATCGCGTTTGAACTGGGACTCCATCAGGTCACCAAGCGTGGCGGAGATAACCAAGGCAATGCCCAGCACGATGCCCTGCCACCACGGCGCGTGCAACATAAAGATTGCACAGAGCGCTCCAGTAATAGTGGCGAGTACGAGAGAGCCGCCGAACCCTTCCCAGGATTTTTTAGGGCTTACCTTCGGAGCCATCGGATGCTTTCCGAACATGACACCGGCGGCATAGCCTCCGACGTCATTGGAAATCACCCCGATCATGAAGGTCACAATGACCAGACGGGGATCGACTTCCCAGGGATTGTCCATGTGCACCAGCTGCACAGCTAGCGCCGCAAAGAACGGAATCCACATCACCACGAAAACTCCGACTGCGACATCCCGCAGCCAGTTCCGTGGTGCTTCAGCCATCCCGTGCAAAAACAGACGGGTGACTAGTAAAAGCATCAGGGTAACAGTCAGGCCCATGACCAGACCGTCAATCCCCCAGTAGGCGGACAGCCACACCATCAGCTGTCCGCCGAAAATCAGAACCGGGCGAGGGACCTGCCAATCGGACTCGCGGAGCCGCTCGCAGACCTCCCAGGTTGCAAGGCCAACCGCCGCGGCGACCAGAACGGTCCAGGCGAGCGCCCCCAGCAGCAAGCCGATGATGACGACTGCACCAAGTGCTACGCCCACCGTAATTGCAACCGGCAGGTTCCGACCTGCCGAGTTACGCGGCTTAATAAGCCGTAGCTCGTCTAGAACACGTTCCTTATTGGACGCTGGCTTCGACGTTGGCATTGGCGCCTCAAATCCCCTCTCCCGGTTGAATATGAAGGCCTAAACCTCCATCAATTCCGCTTCCTTGCGTTCAACCAAGGAGTCCACCTGCTCGACGTAGTTCTTGGTGACCTGGTCCAGCTCCTTTTCGCCTGCCTGCACCTCGTCCTCGCCAGCATCGCCGTCCTTCTGAATCTTCTTCAGAGTTTCCATGCCCTTACGACGGACATTGCGAATCGCGATCTTGGCGTCTTCGCCCTTCGAACGTGCGACCTTAACCATCTCACGACGACGCTCCTCGGTCAGCTGCGGGATAGTTACGCGCAGGACCTGGCCATCATTAGTCGGGTTCACACCCAGGTCGGAGTTGCGAATCGCGTTTTCGATGTCGCCCATGACGCTCAGCTCATACGGCTTAATCAGCAGCATGCGCGGCTCTGGAACCGAAATGGTAGCCATCTGGGTAATCGGAGTCGGAACACCGTAGTACTCCGCAATAACGCCGTTGAACATCGCCGGGTTCGCACGGCCAGTGCGAATGTGGGTCAGCTCCTCGCGGCAGTGTTCTACGGAGCTACCGTACTTTTCTTCACAGTCAAGCAGGACTTCATCAATCATTGTGTTTTTAACCTCGGGTTTCTACGCGGGTTCTAGATAGTTCTAGAGCGCTCTGTGGAAAGAACGTATTACGAACAAATTTATCAGCTGTGGACGAGAGTACCGATTTGCTCACCGGCTACCGCGCGCGCAATGTTTCCGTCGGTAAGCAGATTAAACACGAGAATCGGCATGTTGTTGTCCATGCACAGGGAGAAGGCGGTGGCATCAGCAACGCGCAGGTCCCGTTCCAGAACCTCACGGTGGGTGATGTCATCGAACAGCTCTGCGTCCGGCACCTCACGTGGGTCGGCCGAGTAGACACCGTCAACGGCCTTTGCCATCAGCAGCACCTCGCAGCCGATCTCCAGGGCGCGCTGGGCGGCGGTGGTGTCGGTGGAGAAGTACGGCATCCCCATACCTGCACCAAAGATGACCACGCGGCCCTTCTCCAGGTGGCGCTTAGCACGCAACGGCAGGTACGGCTCCGAGACCTGTGCCATGTTGATTGCAGTTTGAACGCGGCAGTCCACGCCCTCCTGCTCGAGGAAGTCCTGCAGAGCCAGGCAGTTCATGACCGTGCCCAGCATGCCCATGTAGTCAGAGCGTGCGCGGTCCATGCCGCGCTGCTGAAGCTGTGCGCCACGGAAGAAGTTACCTCCGCCGATGACGACACAGACCTCGACGCCCTTTCGGGAAACTTCCGCAATCTGTCGGGCAACGTTTTGCACCACGTCCGGGTCAACGCCAACCTTGCCGCCACCGAACATCTCACCACCGAGCTTGAGCATCACACGTTTGAAGCCATTGCGCTCGACAGATTCTGCCATGACCATGCACCTTTCTCACACCGTTTAAAAAGTCGCAGACGAGTCTACCCGGTCACGACAGCAAGGCACACTTGACGCTCCGCATTATCGGCTACAGGACAGCAAAATACCCCGCCCGGGTTCCCGAGCGGGGCATTTAAACTAGCTCACAGCTAGAGGCTTATGCACAAATTACAGCGAATTAGTGCTGGCCAACCTCGAAGCGAACGAAACCGGTCAGGGTAACGCCAGCCTCTTCCATGAGCTGCTTAACGGTCTTCTTGCTGTCGGCGACAGACGGCTGCTCCAGCAGAACAACGTCCTTGTAGAAGCCGTTCAGACGACCCTCGACGATCTTGGCGATAGCCTGCTCCGGCTTGCCCTCTTCGCGGGTGATCTTCTCGTAGACAGCGCGCTCTGCCTCGACGCGGTCGGCCGGGACATCCTCGCGGGACAGGTACTGAGCCTTCAGAGCGGCAACCTGCATAGCTGCTGCGTGAGCAGTCTCTGCAGCACCCTCGCCCTCACCGGTGTAAGCAACCAGAACTCCGACAGCTGCCGGCAGGTCTGCTGCACGGCGGTGCAGGTAGACAGCGATGTTGTCGCCCTCGAGAGTAGCGGCGCGACGCAGCTCCAGCTTCTCACCGATCTTTGCGGAGAGCTCCTGGGTAGCGTCAGCTGCGGTCTGACCGTCGAGGTCAGCTGCTGCGAGCTCTTCCGGGGAGTTTGCCTTGACTGCTGCGGCAGCGTCGGCGACCTTGTTGGCGAAGTCGATGAACTCCTGGTTCTTGGCAACGAAGTCGGTCTCGGAGTTGACCTCGACCATGGTGTTACCAGAAACAGCGATCAGGCCCTCGGCGGCGGTGCGCTCTGCACGCTTGCCGACGTCCTTTGCGCCCTTAATACGCAGGATCTCGACAGCCTTGTCGAAATCGCCGTCGGTCTCGACGAGTGCGTCCTTACAAGCCTTCATGCCGGAGCCGGTCAGCTCACGGAGCTTCTTGACGTCAGCAGCAGTGAAATTCGCCATGCTGGGCGTTCCTCCTTGTGGTGGTTAGAACTTGTGGTGGTTAGAAAGTTCAGCTTTACTCAGCGGATGCCGTCTCAGTTGCAGTGGAGCCCTCGGCGTCCATCTCTGCAGCCTGGTCGGTGTTCTCAGCGGCGGACTCGATCGGAGCGTCGCCTGCTGCCTCGCGAGCAGCGTTGGCCTCGCGCTCAGCGCGAGCCTTGCGGCCCTCTTCAACAGCGGTGGAGATGATGCGGGTCAGCACGGAAGCAGCGCGGATTGCGTCGTCGTTGCCCGGGATCGGGAAGTCAACGTCATCCGGGTCGCAGTTGGTGTCCAGGATGGCAACAACCGGAATGCCCAGCTTCTTAGCCTCGGCGACAGCGATGTGCTCCTTGTTGGTGTCAACAATCCACAGTGCGGACGGAACCTTGGACATGTCGCGAATGCCGCCCAGGGTGCGCTCCAGCTTGGTGCGCTCACGGGTCAGCATCAGGATTTCCTTCTTGCCGCGACCCTCGTAGCCGTTCTCAGCAGCGTCCATTGCCTGAAGCTCCTTCAGGCGAGCCAGGCGCTTGGAAACGGTGGCGAAGTTGGTCAGCATACCGCCGAGCCAGCGGTGGTTGACGTATGGCATGTCAACGCGCTCTGCCTCGTTCTGAACGGCTTCCTGAGCCTGCTTCTTGGTACCGACGAACAGGATGTTGCCACCGTGAGCGACAGTCTCCTTGACGAACTCGAAAGCCTCGTCGATGTAGGTCAGGGTCTGCTGCAGGTCAATGATGTAGATGCCATTGCGCTCGGTGAAGATGAAACGCTTCATCTTCGGGTTCCAACGACGGGTCTGGTGACCGAAGTGGACACCTGCATCGAGCAGTTCTCGCATGGATACAACAGCCATGTCATATTCAGGGAAGATCCTCGCGTCCAGCCTGACTAGGGCTGCGGCTGCTTCCCTTCCTTTCTTATCCGATATAGGTGGTTACAGTTCACGCACAGGCTTTCCCTGTGCCCTAGCGCTCCCCCGCTGCCTCACACCCGACAGATATCCTTGCCGAGCACCCGTGAACCAGCCGGAATGGGTCGCGCGCGTAGTCTTTGTGCTAATGACCGCCCATTAAGGCAGACACCGCGAGCGTCATCTTATCTGATACATCGCACAGGTCGCAATATCTGACACGCCCTGCTATCCACAGGACAAAAAGTCATCCACAGCTAGAACCGTTTGCAATGCACTGCCGCTTGTCGACGAGTGCAGCGTCCGCCACACTATCGCGCATGACGACCAAGCAGAGTTTCAAGCGCTCGCTAATGCGCACATTAGCGCTATTCGTGCTCGCTGTCGCGCTAACAACACCCCCAAGCCCACCTGCAGCTACCGGCGAGCCAATATCCGCTAGTGCGCATACCTTCCCTGTGCACGGCAAAATACTACGCGACTACGCCCCACCGGAAAAACGCTGGCAGCCTGGACATCGCGGAGTAGACCTGAACGCCTCCCCGGGTCAGCCAATCCGCGCCTCAGCTCCCGGTGTGGTGCATTTCGCCGGTTCAATCGCCGGAATGACGTCCGTGTCAATCATGCACGCCGATGGCATCCGCACAACCTATCAGCCCATAGATACCGCGTTAGAAAAGGGAGACCACGTGGCCGCTGGCCAGGTGATTGGTCATCTTGTGGTCAACGCCAAACATCCCGAACCGGGCCTGCATTGGGGCGCACTGCGCGGCAAAGACTATCTCAACCCACTGGATTTGATACAGCGGAGACCAATCGTGCTCAAGCCTGTACGCAATTAAACAACCCTGCGCGATTAAGCGCGCGGATGTGCCCGCTTGTGTACTTCACGGAGGCGGTCCGCTGAGACGTGGGTATAAATCTGCGTGGTCGCCAGACTCGAATGACCGAGCATCTCCTGCACCACACGCAAGTCAGCGCCACCTTCCACCATGGCTGTGGCCGCAGAGTGCCGGAGCGAATGCGGTGAAACATCAGCCCATTTATGAATCACTCGGCGCGCCTGACGAGGATTCAATCTACCTCCACGCACACCGAGAAAAAGCGCATGTTCGGCCTGTGCGGAAGCATGAAAGCTTCCACGCACCTGGAGCCAGCCTTTGAGTGCCGCCTCCGCTGGTACACCGAAGGGCACGATGCGCTGCTTGTTCCCCTTACCCACTACCGAGATGATGTGGCGGGAAAAGTCCACATCAGAGACGTCGGCCTTGCACAGCTCCTCTACACGCATCCCAGTGGCATACAACAGTTCCACAATGGCCAAGTCGCGAGCCGCAACTGCGCTGTCCTCGGAGGAGACTTTCTCGATTGCCTCCTCAACCCTCTCCGGCGAGAGCACTTCCGGAAGATGCTGATGTTTCTTCGGCGTTGACAGCCGCAGCGACGGATCAGCATCGAGAATTTGCCGAGCTACGAGCCAACTACAGAACTGGCGAATGGACGTCGTTAAGCGAGCCAGCGATGACCGCGCAGCACCCTCCGCATGCTTCGCGCCGAGGTGCGCACGGATGACAGGGGTGGAGAGTTCACTGATGTGGTCCAGGCCGGCGAGGAGGGGGATGAGATCGGCTCGATAGGCACGGACGGTTGCGTCAGAGAGTCTGCGGGAATAAGTCAGCTCATCGAGAAAATCCATGAGCACGGCCTCAATATTGGCGGATAACCCGAGATCCGGCTCAGTCCTGTCGTCGTTATTGGTTGCGCGCTTCACGGTTCTGACCTTAGTAGATGCACACCGCGAGACCTCACCAGACAGCGGAAAAAGGCAGTGACTCCGACTTTCGCCAGAGCCACTGCCCTATTGCCTCACCCATGTCACAAGCCCGTTTCCGTAACAGTTACTTAGGCTTGCCTTGCCTATATTACTGAGCGTACAGAGAATTGCAATACCTAATTCAAGATTTTTTCGAGATTCTCTGCAGAAGGCTTTATTAGCGCCTCACTAACGCTTCTGTTCCTGGCGCAACCACCCACCCTCCACCCGACTGGTCAGCCCCCGTCCCTGCAGCTCCAGCAACAAATGTGTCGTAAGCGCCACGGCCAATCCCGCCTGCGCTGCGACTTCTCCCACCGGCGTTGGCTCCGCAGAATTCAGAGAGTCGTAGACAGCGAGCTCGTTTCGAGAAAGCTTCTGCACCGCCGACTTTTCCCACAACAATTCAAGCTGAGCATCCTCATTCACTGTGCCAACTGACCGATACAGCGACCGCACATTATCGGCACTACACACCAGGACAGCCTCGCCACTGCGGATTAGGTCATGACAGCCAGAGGTAGTTTGCAGCGTCACCGGTCCCGGCACTGCTCCCAAGGGCTTGTTTAGCCTCACTGCCCAGTGCGCTGTGTTGCGCGCCCCTGAACGCCAGCCCGCCTCGACGATTGTGGTTGCTCGCGATAGGGCCGCTACCAGACGATTCCTAGTCAAAAACCGATGCCGCGCAGGTCGCACCCCCAGTGGATACTCCGTAATCAGCGCACCCCGCTCTGCAATCCCGTCGAAGAGTTCTGCATGCGCCCGCGGATAGTCAACCCCTACACCACCGGCTCCGACCACAACCGTAGTGCCGCCAGCGTCGAGCGCAGCTCGATGCGCCGCGGCATCAATACCCAACGCACCACCACTGATGACACTAACCCCCGCATTCGCGAACTGCCCCGCGAATTGGGCCGCCACCTGTGTCCCGTAGCTGCTGGCCATCCGCGTTCCGACAATCGCCACCGCTTCACTGACCACGTCCCGCAAGTCACGGCCACGCACCCACAGCGCAAGTGGTGGTGCATCGGCGCGGTCACGGACTTCGAGCGTCGTAAAGCAGGACAGCAGCTCCCCCGGCCACTCTGGGTGCCCCGGATAAATAAGACGCCACCCCATCGCTGCCGCCAGCTCCAAATCGTGGCCGCTCTGGTCAACGTCGGCTCGCGCCTGCGTCGTATTGAGCAGACCTTCCGGCAGCCCGGCGCGAGCCTTGATCCTCTCTGCTACCTCTACCGGCCCAAACTCCGTCACGAGCCGCACAATCTGCGGATGCGTCGCCTCTACCACACGATTCAGGTAAGCCCACGCGTGAATTTCGTCCATTTCTCCCCCTTGATAATGGTTCGGTTGTATTAGCCGCCCTCGCGGTCATGCAGCTGGCAGGCGCGTTGCACGTGCTCGAAGGTAAACGCGTCTACTCCCCCGAGATCTGCGAGCGTCCACGCCACTGCGATTACTTTGTCCACTCCCCGCTGGGTAATCTCTCCGTTCCTCAACTGGAAGTCCAATAACGCCATCGCTTCTTCGTCTAAGCCCGCGTGACGACGGAGAAGCGAGCGTGGCACACTCGCGTTGGTGACGGCTGCTTCGTCGGCAAGCCCCAGGGCCTGCCACCTATGGCGGGCACGGTCACGTGCGGCCTGTACCCGATCGCGAACGGCCGCGGAGGGCTCATTGTGTGCTTTGTTTTTAATTCCCAGCTTGGCCCCGGCAGGACTGAGCGTGACGTTGAGATCCATGCGATCGCGTAGCGGGCCCGATAATGCGCGACCATGCTTGGCTCGCTCGGTACTAGAACAGGTGCATTCGCTGGCATACGCCGCCCCACACCGACAGGGATTGGTCGCCATGACTAGTTGTGTTCTCGCCGGAAAAGTCACTCGATGGTGCGTACGCAGGTGGACGACCACCCCGTTTTCCATCGGCATCCGCAACGCATCCAATACCGCCGGGCGCATGAGGGTGATTTCGTCCAAGAAGAGCACCCCATGGTGGGCAAGGCTAATCGCGCCGGGCTTGGGCACAGCACCGCCGCCGACTAACGCTGCCACAGTCGCGCTGTGATGTGGAGCCACAAACGGCGGATGTTGAATAAGAGTGTCCGCAGTATCGAGCGCTCCGGCCACCGAATGCAGCGCGGTGACCTCCAGCTGCTGCCACTTCTGCAATGGCGGCAGAATTGTGGGCAAGCGCTCAGCGAGCATGGACTTCCCAGTTCCCGGAGAACCCTGCATGAACAGATTGTGCCCACCTGCTGCGGCTACCTCGAGGGCGAAGCGGGCCTCAGGTTGGCCATCGACATCGGCCAGGTCTACCGAGAAGGCTTGTTCGCTGGGGTCGTCGTTAAGCGCGGTCGTCAAACCTGAGCCGGTGAGTACCCAGCCCCATAGCTGTGTGAGGTCGGCTGCGGTGCAGACTGCGATGCCGTCGACGAGCGCGGCCTCGGCGGCGTTGGCGGCGGGGACGACAACCCAACGGGCACCTGCCTCGCGGGCGGCAAGGACCTGCGGCAGCACTCCACGCACCGGGCGAATGGAACCGTCGAGCCCAAGTTCGCCAATGAGAACCGTGTGGCGGAGACGACCTCGGGCCTCCATGTCATCGCTGGTTGCGATAAGGATGGCGCAGACGATGGCGAGGTCAAAGCTAGTGCCGTGCTTGCGGATATGCGCCGGAGACAGACTCACCACGACTTTTGTCTTCGGCCAGGGCAACTGCGAGTTAGCAACCGCCGTGCGCACGCGATGTTTGGCTTCTCCGACGGCGGCATCGCCGAGCCCACCGATATACATTCCTGGCAAGCCACGCCCAACATCGGCTTCCACCTGCACAATAGTTCCTTCAATGCCGCTGAGGCTGACTGCAAGAGCTGTACCGACAGTCATCTAGCAGTCCCACATGATCGCGTCGCTGATTGCGGGAATGTACGTAACTGCAACGACTGGAGGGCCGGACGAAGGGCTGGACACTGTGACTTCTGCGCAGTCGATAACTACGGACTCTAACCAGTAGGTAGAACTCTCTGACAGCCATTGTGCCGCTGCCTTGCGCAAATGACGAAGCTTGGCTGCTGTGATGGACTCTCTGCCGTCCCCAAACTGACTACTTCGCGAGCTGCGCCGCGTTTTTACCTCCACAAAATGCAGCCTGCCGTTGATGTCTTCAGCAATAAGATCGAGCTCATAGCGCCCCACCCGCTCATTCCGAGCAATAATTTCCCACCCCTGGTCCTCCAACATCTCGGCGACGAAATCTTCCCCAAACGCGCCGAGCTGTCTCGTAGTCAGTTCTTCAAAGCTCTGTGTCATCGCCCTGGTCCCCCTGGTCCCCCGTTGAATTGTGCCTTGGCGGTTTACTGCCTAGACTTTTGCCGCCTTGGCGGTTCGGAAACACTCTTGCACAGCGGGCATGACAAAGGCCCTCCGATAAATGCTCAGAGGGCCCTAACTGTGGATAATTTTTCGACTGTGGATAACTGTTAGCAGCTAGCCATAACAAGTGATGACAGGCGACGATAACCTACGGCAGTCGCAAGTCCGGCTTATCCAGTTCCTCGATATTGACATCCTTGAAAGTGATAACGCGCACGTAGCGGACAAACCGAGCCGGGCGATGGACATCCCACACCCACGCATCCGACATCCGCAGCTCGAAATAGACCTCGTTTTCGCTGTTGTGCGGAATCAGCTCCACAGCATTAGCAAGGTAGAACCTGCGCTCCGTCTCAACAACGTACGAAAACTGACTAACGACATCGCGGAACTCCTTGTACAGGGATAGTTCAACGTCGGCCTCGTAGTTTTCTAGATCTTCTGCGCTCACGACCGCGACGGCTCCTTCGAGTGTTTACATGTTGCTCTTTTTGTACATGTTGGTCTATTCGGGGTGCTCAAGATACTCCGCGTGTGCCAAGCGCACATTGCGGTATGACCACCGATGCTCCGGGGTTGCGCCATGGCGTGAAATCGCTTCCATATGCGATGACGTGCCGTAGCCCTTATGCCCCGCCAGACCATAGTCCGGATACTTCTCCGATAGGTCAACCATAATGCGGTCGCGGGTGACTTTGGCTAAGACACTCGCAGCAGCAATACATCGGCAAGCGGAATCACCACCAATCACGGGCAAATAGGGTGCCGTGAAGCCAGACACTTTGAGTGCGTCGGTAAGCACATAGCCAGGACGCTGTCCCAACCCGGCTACCGCGCGGCGCATTCCAGTGACATTCGCGTCCTGAATGCCGAATTGGTCGATGTAGGACGCGGGAATCGTCGTCACGCAAAAAGAGGTGGCGAAGCGTTGGATGAGCGGAAAGAGCCGTTCACGTGCGGCCGGCGTGAGCTTTTTAGAATCGGTGAGCTTATCCAGCTCTGCGATAGGGCGTTCTGGAAGGCAGCAGGCGGCGATAACTATCGGGCCTGCACAGGCGCCGCGACCAGCCTCGTCGACCCCGGCTACAGGTCCAAAGCCGCGCTTTGCCAGCGCGACCTCTATCGTGCGCGACTGCTTCAGCCTCCGCAGTTTCGGCGCCGGCGGCGTGAGCAGACTGTGCTGACTAGTTGTGCTGGATGTCCGGATCATCGACGCCACCGATGCGGTTAAACGGCAGGATGATTGCCTGCACCTTGCCGACGACGTTATCCAGTGGCACAGTACCCTGCAGCTCGTCGCCCATGTGATAGCGAGAGTCCGCGGAGTTGGTGCGGTTATCACCCATGACCCACAGATGCCCCTCCGGCACTGTTACCGGCCCGAAGTACGGGCCACCACACTGCTCTGAGCCAAGATTATCCACCACCGGCTTGTCTGCTGGAGTTTTAATGAAATCCTGGTCTGTCATCTTGCCGTCAACCATGATGCCGGGATCTCCTGGGCGACACTGCACAGTCTGCCCACCCGTGGCAATCACACGCTTGACCAACGCATTTTCATCAGGGGCGACAAGGCCAATCCAGGAACCAACCGTCTGCAGCGAGTTTGCCACCGGGTTAGTAGAACGCTGTGACACGTAGTTACTATTCCAGGACTCCGGGCCATTAAAGACGACAACATCGCCGGGCTTGGGATCTGAGAACTGGTAGGAAACCTTATCCACCCAAATGCGGTCACCGGTGCACCCGACACATCCGTTGAGCGTCGGCTGCATCGACTCGGATGGAATCACGTAGACACGGCCGATAAAGGACTGCACACCAGCACTGATGAGCAGGGCAATCACGATAATGATTGGAATCTCGATGTACCACGGAGTGTGCTTTTCAGGCTCCTCGTCAAGTTTCCGGAAGCCTTTCAAGCCTTCAGTACGGTCTTCTTTTTGGCCGTCAGTCTGTTCGCGAGAATCGTCGTCGGTCATGGGAAAAGACTATACGCGATAGAAAAATCCCCACCGAGCTCAACACTCGATGGGGATTATTTTGCGCCAAAAGACTAGCGGCGCTCCTTGATGCGTGCAGCCTTACCGCGCAGGTTGCGCAGGTAGTACAGCTTCGCACGGCGAACGTCGCCCTTGAAGACAACGCGAATCTCGTCGATGTTCGGGGAGTGCACCGGGAAGGTACGCTCAACAGCGATACCGAAGGATACCTTGCGGACGGTGAAGGTCTCGCGGACGCCGCCGCCCTGACGACGGATAACGACGCCCTTGAAGACCTGAATACGCTCGGTCTTACCCTCGACAATCTTTACGTCGACCTCGACGGTGTCACCAGCGCGGAACTCCGGAATGTCGTCGCGCAGGTATGCTGCATCAACCTTGTCAAGAATGTTCATGGAAACTTATTCCTTTACTTTTTGCATAGACAGAGGACCCTGGCGGCGCTTTCCCACAGAGGGACGCTCGGCCGGTTCATGCCCGAAACAGGTAAAGCTGCCTATAAAGACAACCTGGAAATTATTACACACCCCCTGGTCAGAAACCAAACTCTTCCATGTTCGGCGGGTCTTGCGGGTCTTGGGGAGCTTCCGAGTCTTGGGGGTCTTGCGGGTTGGGAGTATCGGTGTCTTCTCCCCTGCGCGCTTCCTCGACCAGCTTCCGTGATTGCTCTATCAGCTCCTGGCGATACTCGTTATATTCTGCCAGCGCCTGCGTCATCCGCAGTCCCCGTTTGTCGAAAGTGTAGCGCCCGTGCCCGGCAAGCGGCCCGTCTTCCAGGCTCACCGCCTTTTTGCCCGTGCTTGACGACGTCCACAGTTCCACCCCATCCCGATCACGTGCAACATTCCACAGACCAGCTGTTTTCATGTTGTGGTGCCGGCGGCAGAGGCAGTGGAGGTTCGGCGTTTCTGTTGCCCCGCCCTCCTCTGGGTGCTCTTTGTCGTACGGCTCAATATGGTCAATGTCGCAGAGCTCCGCGGGTACATCACACCCCGGAAAGCGACACGTTCCGTCCCGACCTTTAACGAAGGCTCTCTGACTTTCGGTTGGGGCGTAGCCCTCCGCGGTTTCGTCGGCAAGCATACGAATATGCGTGACCTTATCAATCCACGCCTGCGTAGCTAACTGCGAGATCCAGCCAACGCCGCCAAGCCAGGCGGTGCGGGGACGCTCCTCTGTGGCAGGACAGTATAGGTTGAGTACGATTTTTGCCTCGGCGGTGCCGCGGATGAGGTGTGTCAAAGCTTCGACTCGAGTGCAGCCAGCTGAGCTGGAGATGGACTCGAGGGTGGTTTTGAATTCGAGAGCGCGGGTCTTTTCCAGCTCCATAAAAACTTCCGCGAAGTTGTCGCTCTCTTCAAAACCGATACTCTCTCCTACTATTTCGCGTTCTCCTGCAGGAAGCAGCGGATCGACATCACCCGGAAGGTTTTTGGGGCGAAGCTGAGGTTCAATTTCTTCGATAACCCGTTGCAGGAATTTATGTAGGCTGCGAACTCCCCGGAGTGCCTCGCCATGCTTTCGGGGAATGACAAAGCGGGCAATTTCTTCTTCAACAGCTGCACGCACCTCTGGATCGTGGAGCGGCGCTGTCGCGCGAGCAATGGTGATCAGATGCGCAAAGGGCAAATGAGCTCGAGCTTTAATAAAGGCACCCAGCCGGGGCATACGCGCTAACTGAATGCCGACCTCTACATACTCGAGCGCCTTACCGCGGGAAATACCCAACTCGGGTGCGATTTCAGCAATGTATGCATCCACATCAATCTCAAGCGACTTCGGCGTGCAACCGCAAGCTATACCCAGTTCCAGGCGATTGCGTTGGATACCCGCCACCGCCAACTGGTTCGTGGATGACTCGTGGAAAAACTGCGGCGCTTCAGGCAGCAGAGCCGCTTGGTAAACATCGGACGGTTGTTTGGCCGGACTATCTTTTTCAGACATTGTTCCCCCAAAGCCCCAACCCCGCTCAGTGTCGATAACCAGTGAATACCACTAGCCCAACGCCAAGAAGAGAAGCTCAAGCACTTTGTTCTTGATGCCTCCATTTTAGCACACCCATTCGATTGCGCAACCCCTTTAATAAAACTTTTTCGCTTGTACATTCGAGTGAATTGTTGAGCGTGTTATCAAATGTCACGAGGTGCATCTTCTGGCGAAACTCCGCGCACACTAAGACGGCACGCTACAACCGCTCGCTACAACGTCACGCTGATACAGCACTCCAATAACGACCGCTGCCGACCGTTGCTACAAAGCCCCCCCCCAACTGCTAGATTGTCTCCATGCAGCAGATTCCACGCTTTGACCCCTGGATTGTTCGAGGAACAATCATCGCCCCGTGCGTTCTGGCGATTGCACAGCTTCTGTGGGTAATTGCCATTTCCGACCGACTACCGGAGCAGTTAGCAACGCATTGGAGCGGTAGCGGCACTCCCAACGGTTTCATGCCGCCAATTCAAAGCACATTGATTATGGGCATCATCGTCATCGCATGTGCGCAGATCGGTTGGCTCGGTGCAAAGACCAGCACGCCGCTTGTCGTGCGCAAGCCAATTGCAATAACCAACCTCGCCCTCTGCGGCTTCTTAATCGGCATTGAATTCGCGATTATCATCCCGCAGATCGGCACGACGGACCCTACGACCGCCCGAATCGGCTGGATCTATGCAATAGCCGGCGTCATCATCGGCCTAGTAGCGGCCCTGCTCGTGACGCGCCGCCTCAAGGACTACTCCTCGCTTACCGACGCCACGGTCACCGAGCCGACATCGCCACAGTTGCCCCATCGAGAAGGAGCCCCGACTCCCATCGATGTCAGTGTGACCATCTCTAAGGGGGTCAAGGTCACCCTCGCAGTCTGGTGCGTGGTGTCTGTAGCGCTCGCAGTGTTCCTGCCAAGCCTCGGCATTGTTTTTCTGCTGTGCACGCCGCTATTCCTCATCGCATATGAAACCGGCATGACACTAGACACGGACCCGAAGACAGATTCCATTACCGTTTTTAACGGCTGTGGACCGCTGAAGATGAAACACCCCATTGAGCTTCGAACCATCAAATATGCGAAGCCGGCCACTTATAACTGGGCCGACGGTGGCGGTATTGGGCTTCGACTTGGCAATGATGGCCGCATCACCGTGGCGGCACGGTCAGGCGAGGCAGTCAAGATTGAGACCTCGGGGTCCGATTACACCATCGTCGTACCGGATGGAATGGCTGCGGCTGTCGCGGGTGAGATCAACAGCCGCATCGACGCTATGCGCCAATAGGCTATGCGCTAATAAATCAAGCGCTAACAGATCAGGAGCTAAAAGCCTGCCCTGCGCAGCGCGTCAGCCATGGAACCGCCGCCTCCACCGCGGTTGGCTCCACCGCGCTTCTTATTCTGGGAACCACGCTTTCGGCCGCCTCCACTGCCTTCTCCGCGACCGCCGTCACGCTTTGGCTTGGCATCCGAGGCGTCGTCGTCAAGCCTGAGCGATAGACCGATGCGGTTGCGTTCGACGTCAACGTCGAGAACCTTCACCTTGACCACCTCGCCCGAGCGGACGACCTCGTGCGGGTCGGAGACGAAACCGCGGGCCATGTTGGAGACGTGGACGAGGCCGTCCTGGTGGACTCCGACGTCGACGAAGGCGCCGAAGGCCGCGACGTTGGTGACGGTGCCCTCGAGAATCATGCCGGGCTGAAGATCGGAGACCTTCTCCACGCCTTCCTTGAAGGTGGCGGTGACGAACTCGGGACGCGGATCGCGGCCGGGCTTGTCCAGCTCGGTCAAGATGTCCTGGACGGTGGGCAGGCCGATACCTGCGGACTCGTCGACGAAGTCTGCAGCACGCACCTTGGACAGGACACGGGAGTTGCCGATGAGCTCCTGGACACTAACGCCGGTCGAAGCGGCGATGGCATCGACGACGCGGTAGGACTCCGGGTGCACGGCGGAGGCATCCAGCGGGTTGTTAGCGCCGTGGATGCGAAGGAAGCCGGCGCACTGCTCGAAGGCCTTCGGGCCAAGACGCGGAACCTTCAGCAGCTCCTTGCGGGAGGTGAAAGCGCCGTTTTCGTCTCGGTAAGCGACGATGTTGTCCGCAACAGTCGAGGACACGCCAGCAACGCGACCGAGCAGCGGCGCAGAGGCGGTGTTGACCTCCACGCCGACAGCGTTGACGGCATCCTCGACCACGGCATCGAGAGAGTGCTCGAGCTTGGTCTGGGAAACGTCGTGCTGGTACTGGCCGACACCGATGGACTTCGGATCGATTTTGACGAGCTCAGCAAGCGGGTCCTGCAGGCGGCGGGCAATCGATACGGCACCGCGGAGAGATACATCCATGTCCGGGAACTCAGCTGCTGCCAGGGACGATGCGGAGTAGACGGAAGCACCGGCCTCAGAAACCACCACAGGGGTCGGCTTCTTGCCACCGGCCTGAGCTATCAGGTCAGCGATTTCGCGGGCCAGGGTTTCGGTCTCGCGGGAAGCGGTGCCGTTGCCGATGGCCATGAGCTCCACGCGGTGCGTGGCGCAGAGAGTGGCCAGTTGCTCCTTGGCGCCGGACCAGTCATTGCGCGGCTGGTGCGGGTAGACGATGGCAGTGTCGAGCACCTTGCCAGTGGAGTCGACAACGGCGCACTTAACACCATTGCGGTATCCCGGGTCCAGGCCGAGAGTGGCGCGCTGGCCAGCCGGTGCGGCCAGCAGCAGGTCACGCAGGTTACGGGCGAAGACATCCACGGCTTCGGCCTCGGCGCGCTCCTTCAGTCGAGTGCGGGCATCGAGGGCAGCGGACACCTCCAACTTGGTGCGCCAACCGAAACGAACGGCCTGGTCAATCCACTTGGAGGTACCGCCGTCGGGAAGCTCAAAGGCCTCACGGATCATGTGCTCGTAGGTCTCATCCTCACCCGCATCGATGTTGAGCGTCAGGATGCCCTCGGCCTCACCGCGCAGCACGGCCAACACGCGGTGGCTAGGCATGGTGTCCAGAGGTTCGTTGTGCTCGAAGTAGTCACGGTACTTCGCACCCGCAGTCTCCTTGCCCTCCACCACGGCAGCGGCGGCGGAACCGGAGGACCACACCTGCTCACGGACAGAGCCAACCAAATCAGCATCGGTAGCGAAGCGATCGACCAAGATGGCACGGGCACCGGTCAGAGCGTCCTTCGCATCCTTACCAGCTGCCTCGCCGTACTTAGTGGCCAGAGTCTCGGGGTCCGCGGCTGGGTCGGCCAGCAGCTCCTCCACCAGCGGTTCGTACCCGGCCTCACGTGCAATATCGGCCTTGGTCTTGCGCTTCTTCTTGTACGGCAGGTAGAGATCCTCCAACCGCGCCTTAGTGTCGCAGGCGAGGATGGCGGCCTTGAGATCGTCGTTAAGCTTTCCCTGCTCTTCAATGGCGGCGAGAATCGTTTGCTTGCGCTCTTCTAGTTCGCGCAGGTAAACGACGCGTTCCTCGATGAAACGCAGCTGTGTGTCATCGAGCCCGCCGGTTACTTCCTTGCGATAGCGGGCGATGAAAGGCACGGTGTTGCCTTCGTCGAGAAGCTTGATAGCGGCGGCGACGGCACTTTCGGCAACGTCCGCACCAGTGGCGGCGAGTTCTCGGGCAATTACTGATGAAATCACCCGGGCAACTTTACTATCGTGGAAGTACCAATTGGCGAACGCCCCACAGAAGGCTCGCAGTAAACACCGGAAAAGGAGCCCCATGAAGCAGAAACTCTGTGCCGAATACCTGCGCATTTCCGATGAGGAGGCAGCGCGGTTAGTTGAGGTCGCAGCACCTGCGGCGACCAGCGACGGCGGCACGGCGGGGCTTGTTACCGACGGCGCGGAGAAGATTATCCTGCAGCACTTCGTCGACGTTCCGGACGAAGATGCCCTGGACATCGACACGGACTGGGAGTCCCTGCTGCGCACGTTGACCGGCAATCCCATCGACGGCCAGGCACTCGGCGACCCGCTGGCGGAGGCCATCCTCGGCGCCGACCGCGTCTGCCGCAAGCCGCTGTCTGCAGTCATCCGCGCCGATCGCGTCGGCGACGTGCACCAGACGCTGGCAAGCATCGATCTTGCCGCCCGCATCACGGACAATGGTTCGCTTATCGACGAAGCCACTGCGACACAGCGGTACCGCGAACTCGTGGCCTTCTACGAGGAGACTAAGGCAGCGCGTAGCGCCGTGCTCGTGGCCATCTCCTAAGAACTAGCAGCGCAACTGCTAAGCCGATAACTCCGGCGATGAGGCCGCCGATAACATCGGTGAGCCAGTGTGCCCCGACCCACACGCGCGACAGTGCCACAGCGCCGATAAGCGCGATGATGGCCAAGTCGAGCAACTTGCGGGCTGTACGGCGCAATACGGGGATGGCAAGCTGCATCGCGGCCATACCGCTGGAAGTAACCGCTGCCACATGTGCAGAAGGAAACGCCGCGTCATGTAGGTTGACCAGCGAGAACTCCTCACCCGGTCGGTCGCGGTCCAAAAACCACTTCATGGCATAAGTCACCGCAATCGACGAACCGAATGACGCCGGCAGTAGCAACGCCCACGCACGGAAGCGGAACCACAGGAGTGCCGCAGCAACAAGCGTGACCGGCGCGATGTAAATCGGCCGGATAATCTCGCTCAAAGCCAGCATCAAACTATCGACGCGGCCATCCCGCGCCCCATGCAGGTCACTGACCCAGCCCGCAAACGACTGATCCACGCTCCCCGCCAGCTGCGTCTGAGTGAACCACGCCAGTGCACCTAGGACAGCTAACCAACCAATGACGTGCCGAGGTCGCGCAATTCGAACACGTGCCACTAGCAGTTCTCCTCGGTTACTTCCCCAATGACTCCTTGGATTATTTCCCGGTCACGGGCGCTGAGGTCGACGTCGGCAAGCAAATCGGGACGACGTTCGGCCGTGCGGATGAGTGACTGGTCGCGCCGCCAACGGTCCACCAGCGCGTGATTGCCGCTGAGGAGAACGTCCGGCACTGCCAGTCCACGCCACTCGCGCGGCTTGGTGTAGGACGGCCCTTCGAGCAGACCGTCAGAGAAAGAGTCCTCCTCGTGGCTTTTGCGATTGCCCAACACACCCGGAATCAACCGCACGACGGACTCCGCAATCACGAGCACCGCCACTTCCCCGCCGATCAGCACATAGTCCCCAATAGAGACCTCACGCACGCGGTAACGATTAGCAGCGTCATCAATAACGCGCTGGTCAATGCCCTCGTAGCGCCCGCACGCGAACACAATGTGCTCCTCGTGTGAGAACTCCTGCGCCATCTGCTGCGTAAACGGCTCGCCCGCCGGGGTCGGGACGATCAGCAGGGGCTTCGCTGAATCTTCTTCGCTTAACGACGGCACTTCCGCTGCAGCATAGGAAGATTCCTCGGCCAAACCCAGTTTCTGATCATGGCGGACATTGTCCAAATGTGGCACCGCGGACGTGAGCGACTGCTCCGCTTTCAGCGTCGCTACCTCGTCGAGGGCGGGGCCCCAGACATCCGGCTTCATAACCATGCCGGGGCCACCGCCGTAGGGTGAGTCATCCACGGCCTGGTGTACACCTGGCGCCCAGTCGCGCAGGTTGTGTACGCCGACGCTCAAAATGCCCTGCTCAATTGCCTTGCCCAGCAACGCATGACGCAGTGGCTCGAGGTACTCCGGGAAGATTGTGACTACATCGAGACGTAAGCTCACAGCTCCAACAGTCCTTCCGGCGGGGTGATGGTGACAGTAGAATTCTCAAGGTCAACTTCCGGAACGATTTCCTCTACCAGAGGGATGAGTACCTCCCGGGCCCCGTCGTCAAGCGTGACTTCAAGGAGACGATGAGCGGGCGCGCGGACGATAGAAGTGACCTCGCCTATATCGGTGCCGTTATGGACTACGCGCAGGCCTTCAAGTTCAAAGTCATAAAAGTCCTCGTCTTCGAAGACGGGCTCGGCATAAAACTTCATACCCCGATGACGCTCGGCCTCATTGCGGCCCGGAATCTCCTCGAAGCGAATCAGCAAACGCCCCTGGTGCGGGCGTGCCGTTTTCACAGTCAGCTGTTCCTCACGGCCGGCCTGTACACCCAACAGCGTGGCCCCGACTGCGAAACGCCCTTCCGGGTCATCCGTTGTCGCATCGACGACGACTTCCCCGCGCACACCGTGGGGCTTGATCACTCGGCCAATAAGCACCATGTCAGCTACCGACACGCGCACACTCCCTCTCTTATAAAGGCTCTGTAAAACACCCCGCGTAAAGCAAAAAGGCGCCACCCAACACTTCGTCTTGAAGTATAAGGTAGCGCCCGGATTAGCTAAGCGGCGTACTCAGCGTCCTTATTACTCGGCGTCCTCGGAAGCCTCGGACTCAGCAGCCTCAGCCTCGGCAGCCTTTGCGGCCTCCTCAGCTTCCTTAGCTGCTTCCTTGGCCTCGCGGCGCTTAGCGGTGATGGCCTCAGCGGACGGGCCATTGTTGGCCTCTTCCAGAGCCTTGTTGAACAGCTCGAGCTTGGTCGGCTTCGGCTCAGCAACCTTCAGAGTGCCCTCTGCACCCTCGAGGCCCTTGAACTTCTGCCAGTCGCCGGTGACCTTCAGCAGAGCCAGAACCGGCTCGGTCGGCTGTGCACCGACGCCCAGCCAGTACTGAACGCGCTCGGAGTCAATCTTGATGATCGACGGCTCTTCCTTCGGCTGGTAGATGCCCAGGTTCTCAATGACCGCACCGTTGCGACGGGTACGAGCATCAGCAACGACGACGCGGTACTGAGCAGTACGAATCTTACCCAGGCGCTGCAGCTTAATCTTGACTGCCATGAGGAGTTCCTCTTTCTTCTATGTCACTGGACAATACTTATGCATCCGAGCTCACGAGTAATTACTAACGAAGTGCCTCGGACCGGTTTTGCCCTTGGGATATTTACACTGCGCGTGACCACCGGGCGGCCGTGGCCGGATCCGATGAATTCGCAGTCGTGCCTCAGCTGAGGATTCTCATTGAGACAACTCGAGGTATGTTACCAGCAGTTTTTGGAAATTAACAAAACTGCGCACTCGAAACGCTGCATACCCACTAATGCTGAACGTCGTTGACAGTGCGGTAACGTAACATTCTATGAAAACCACCGGCACCCAATATAGGTATGACTTGGACGGACTACGGGGCATTTCGATTGCCCTCGTAGTCCTTTTCCACGTTTACGTCGGCCGCGTTTCCGGTGGTGTGGACGTATTCCTCTTGCTCTCCGGGTTTTTCTTCTTCGGCGCGCAGTACCGCAATGCCATCAACCCCAGGCAGTCCATCAATCCGTGGTGGAGTATCTGGCGCACGCTGCGTCGCCTAATCCCGACACTGGTGCTGGTCCTCTTCGCGACAACCCTGTTTGTCATTTACTTCATTCCATCGCTTCGCACCATCGACATTGCCCAGCAACTCCGCGCCAGCCTGCTCTACTACCAAAATTATGAACTGGCACTCCAGGGCTCGGACTACGCTGCCGCAGAGAGCGAAACTTCCCCACTGCAGCACCTGTGGTCAATGTCGGTGCAGGGCCAGTTTTATCTCGGCTCCATTTTGCTCATCTCCCTACTCGCCTGGATGACGCGCTCACCCCAGATTGTCGGCGCGGTTACCTCACCGGTGGAGGCGAAGCGCACCGACGCTACCGGCGGTAAACTCCGCCGAATCCTCACCCCTTTGCTGGCAGTTATCACTCTCGGCTCGCTTGCCTATGCCTTCTATATGCACTCCGAAAACCAGGGCTGGAACTACTACTCCACTGTCAGCCGCCTCTGGGAGCTCTGCCTCGGCGCACTACTCGGACTGATTCTTGTCCGGGGCTCCATCCCCATGCCCAAGCCACTTCGAGTGCTGTTAGCCAGCATCGGCCTCGCACTGGTAGTCTCCACCGGTTTCATCTTCGACGGCGCCGCACAGTTCCCAGGCCCTTGGACCCTATGGCCCCTCGGTGGTGCTGCGCTGATTATTATCGCCGGCCCTGAGGCGGGCTGGATCTCCAAGTTCCTGGCCAGCCGCCCAATGCGCGAAGTAGGCCAGAGCGCCTACGCGCTCTACCTGTGGCACTGGCCTCTTCTCATCCTGGCCATAAACTACCTCAACCGCGATACTCCGGGGCTGAAACTTGGCACCACAGTGATCGTCGTTTCCTTTATTTTGGCCAAACTCACCAACAAGTATGTCGAGCTGCCGCTGGCTCAATCGACTCGCCGACCGACCCGGACTCAGCCCGTCGTTGGCGATGCAATCCACGCAATGAAGCATCGTCGCCCGGCTCGTCGTCTAGCGGCAGTCGGCACTGTTGTCGTCATTGCGTTGGTCGGCATGTCCAGCCTTGTCAACGTGCAACAGGTGCGCGTCGATCGCGCCTCCGCCACCAGCCTAGATCCAGAGGTCTATCCAGGTGCACTCGCGCTTACCGACGGGTACGAGGTCCCCAAGGCAGCCACAAAGCCGAATACCGATTTCATCACGGACCTTTGGCCGGAACCTGCCCTCGATGGCTGCCTTGCGACAGGCGGTGAGGACGTCGGATACTTCCCGCCGAATCGCCGTTGGCGCGATGAGACCCAGCCGTGTGTCTACGGTGATCCAGATGCTAGTGAATCGATTGTCATCGTCGGCGGCTCGCACATGGAACATTGGTTTGCCCCGATTGATGCCTACGGCAAAAACAACGGGTACCGAGTGGTGGTTCTTCTCCGACAAGGCTGTCCAGCGACCTTAGAACCGATCCACGGAGTCGGCGATATCTGCGTGGCCTGGACTTTCGAGGCTCTGCAGAAAATTGACGAGATTCAGCCAAAGATGGTTTTCACCACTTCAACCAGACCCTTGTTCCAGGCGGACCCACCGCAGCCGGGCGACTACACACCGGATGGTTACGTTTCGTTTTTCGCTGCTCTACAAGAACGCGGAATTGATTTCTTCGCCATCCGCGATAACCCATGGGCGCTACGGGAGGACTTGGACCAATTCTCCCCCAGCGTATGCGAAGAAGCGGAAGAAGACTGCACTATCCACCGCAAAACTGCCCTAAATGCAGAAAATCCCGCTGAGGAGATTCTTGCGAACTTCCCCAACGGGCACAGTCTAGATTTCTCCGACATCTTCTGCGGTCCGACCACCTGCCGTAAAGTTATTGGCAATATCTACGTCTACCGCGACAGCAATCACATCACCGATGAACTAGCGGCCACTTTCAGTCCTGAAATGGACCGCCAGATTCAGAAGGCTCTGCGGGACTAGCTACTTCTAGTCCCCGCTACTTCTTGCCCTGTCCGAAGTCGAGATTGTTGAGGTCAAAGTCCTCCATACCTTCTGGCAGCTGATTACCCATCTGCTTCTGCAGCTTCTGCAGTTCAGCCATGCTAGGCATACCCGGCATGCCCTGCATACCTGGCATTCCAGGCATACCGGGCATTCCGCCACCGCGCATTGCCTTCGGCGGCGTTGGACCACGGTTAGCGCCCTTGCGCTTATTCTTGCCCTTGCCCTTTCGACCACGCTTGGCCTTGCGGTTCGATGGGCGACCACCGCCCATACCAAATCGGCCGGCCATCTGCGCCATCATCTTCCGCGCCTCATTGAAACGCTCGATGAGCTGGTTAACCTCTGAAACGGACACACCGGAACCGTTGGCGATACGACGACGTCGTGAAGCATTCAAAATCTTCGGATTCTCGCGCTCTTCCGGAGTCATACCGCGGATAATCGCCTCGATGCGGTCAAGCTGCTTTTCGTCGACCATTTCCGCGGCCTTGGACATTTCCGCGCCGCCGGGGAGCATCTTGAGGATGTTGCCGATTGGGCCCATCTTGCGGACCATCATCATCTGCTCGAGGAAGTCCTCGAGAGTCAGCTCGCCGGAACCAATCTTCTGGGCGGACTTGGCAGCCTGCTCATGATCGATTTCCTTGGAAGCGACCTCAACCAACGTCTTCAGGTCACCCATGCCCAGGATGCGGCTGGCCATACGGTCTGGGTGGAAGACGTCAAAGTCCTCCAACTTCTCGCCCGTGGAGGCGAACAGAATCGGCTTACCGGTGACCTCACGGATAGACAGTGCAGCGCCACCGCGCGCGTCGCCATCGAGCTTGGTCAGTACAACGCCGGTGAAGTCAACGCCGTCTCGGAAGGCCTTGGCGGTCTCTACCGCATCCTGACCAATCATGGAGTCGATGACAAACAGAACTTCATGCGGGTTGATGGCATCGCGAATGTCGCGAGCCTGCTTCATCAGAACCTCATCGATACCCAGGCGACCTGCGGTATCGATAATCACCACATCGTGGCGATGCTGGCGAGCATAAGCGAGGCCACGGAACGCGGCGTCAACTGGGTTGTCCTCGCTGGTGCCCATTTCATGGGTGGAATCGAGGCTGGTGCCCGGGAACGGTGCGAAGCACGGCACGCCTGCACGCTCAGCGACAATTTCCAGCTGCTGCACCGCACCTGGACGCTGCAGGTCACAGGCGACGAGGACCGGGGTGTGCCCCTGATCCGTGAGGTACCTGGCCAATTTACCGGCCAAGGTGGTCTTACCAGCGCCCTGCAGACCGGCCAGCATGATAACTGTTGGTGGCTGCTTCGACATACTCAGCCGTCGAGTCTCGCCACCGAGGATGTTAATCAGTTCCTCATTGACGACCTCAATAATCTGGTTTGCCGGGTTGACAGTCTGGCTGCCAATAATTTCGTTAGCGCGTTCCTTGATGCGCTTGATGAAGGTACGGACAACCTCGAGGGAGACATCGGCTTCCAGAAGAGCCAGCCGAATCTCGCGGGCGGTGGCGTTAATATCCGCCTCAGTCAGGCGGCCCTTCCCGCCCAGCCCCCGCAGGGCACCCGTCAAACGATCGGAAAGAGACTCAAACAAGTTTCCAGCTCCCCTTTTGCCTTGTTTTTTCTTAACTGTTCTACCGTACCCGCTGGATACTCCATTTGGCACATATCTACAGCTTCGCCTATCGACAACGATTGCAGCCCACCCACCCTAAATGCCCCGATTCGGGTGTAACCAATAGGAAGTAAAAAATAGCAATAGGATGAAGCTCTTTTATTCTCAAGGACGTTAGATTACTGTTCGTTATTTTAACGTGACAATTAAACGAGCCTGCAGATATGAATGCCCTACTGCATAAAGAACGTTTATCCAACCCAGTTACCACCAGCTAGGTAACAGAAAGATAACGCCAGTGGCTAGCTTTTGCTAAGGCCACCCTTAGTAAGAACCTCCCCCGGAATGGTGTAAGCCAAATAGCAAACCGGCGGCATTGCAGCAGGTCAAAGCACGCCACTGCGCACCTGATGTTATTCCTATAACTACCTCCAATACCGTTCATATATCAACCAGTTTATGGTTAATCATGAACCTAGTTAACCGCAGTTGGCCTGGTTTTGTTTTCCGCCGTGCACGATGAGGGATGAACGGCGAAATCATATTCATTGGTCTCTGACCGTTTGACTCCTTGAGAGGTTTTCATGAAGAAGTTCACCACGGCTATCGCCGCCGCTGCCTTCTCCGCGAGCATGATTGCAAGCGCAGGCACCGCTACTGCACAGATTCCGGACTCAATGCCGACCGAGTGCCCCGCCGGCCAGCACTTTGAGAACGTCGGAGGCACTTTCCAGTGCGTCGCAGACCAGCCTGAGCAGGATTCCACTGACGGAATTCCGGCCCCAATGCCGGACAAGTGCCCAGACGGCCAGCACTTTGAGAACGTCGGCGGAACCTTCCAGTGCGTCGCGGACCAGGAGGCCCCTAAGCCCGAAACACCGGGCGACAATGAGTCCCAGCCGGGCGACCTGGGAAACCCAGGCATTTCTGATAAGCAGTGCCCGGAGGGCGAGCACTTCGACATGAGCAAGCCAGTCCCAGGCAACCCGAACGTCTTCGGTGTCTGCGTCAAGGACGAGGCGAAGCCGGACACTGACAAACCAGGCGCGGACAAGCCGGACGCTGACAAGCCAGGCAAGGACGACGAGAAGCCGGGTAAGCCGGGTAAGGACGGCAAAGACGGCAAGGACGGTAAGCCAGGCAAGGACGGCAAGGACGGTAAGGACGGTAAGCCAGGCAAGGACGGTAAGCCGGGCAAGGACGGCAAGGATGTCAAGGTAAACGTTGACATCAAGATCTCTGCTGAGTGCAAGAACGAAAACAAGTGCACGAAGGAAGAGAAGAAGGCCAAGGAAAAGGCCGAGAAGAAGGCTTCCGAGTCCAAGAAGACGACCTCTTCCGAGAATGTAAAGAAGGTTTCGGACTCCAAGAAGTCTGAGCAGAATACCTCGGAGTCCAAGAAGGCTTCTTCGACTCAGAGCACTGGCCTGGCAGCCACCGGCGTTGACGCCACCACCCTGGGCGGAGCCGCTCTGGTTCTCCTTGTCGGCGGTGTCGCCGCTACCCGCATCGCCCGCAAGAACCGCTAAGAAGCTTGGGGTTCTACCCCGGTAACGAAACATAAAATGCTCCTGATGCCTATTTAGCATCGGGAGCATTTTTGTGCGCCATACCTCCGAAAAGTCATAGCTCCTATAGCCCGAAGCATAAAACCTCACAGGCACCGATTTTTTACCGAACCTCTACGCCCCATCCACCTTTCACCACCCGACACAATCAGGTACCACGCTTCGCTAGCGAAGACAGAAAAGCCCCCTACCGAGTCGACAGTGACTGGTTCTATAAACGCCCTACCCACAACGGGTGTACACACTCAGCGTTGTAAATATAAGTTCCCACTTCCCCTTACTGGGGTTTGGACAAGTCAACAATTTCTCTTTACCCCCCCCTTCCCAAACCCATACCACCAAAGACTGTAATTAGTTATTCGAATCAAAAGTGTGAACAGTGTTCCCCCTTAAGTCCTTTGATTGCAGGGCTTTCCTATAGACATTGTGAGGTTTCCAAATGAAGAAGCTCTCTTCGACCATGGTGGCCGCTGCCGCTTCAGCCGGCATGCTCATCGGCGTTGGCGCCGCCACCGCACAGATTCCTGACCCCGCCCCGTCGGAATGCCCCGCCGGTCAACATTTTGAAAATGTTGGCGGTACTTTCCAGTGTGTAGATGACGCTGCAAATCCGGATCCAGGAGGTTCATCGAACGATGGCATTCCACCGGGCGTTGAGGACACCCAGACCTGTCCCGACGGTTCCCCGCGTGACATGAGTAAGATTGACCCGGCAACCGGGGCTTACGGTGCTTGTGGCACTTCAGATGATTCCGGCCCAACTCCGGAGCCTGATGAAGATGCCCCAGAAAATGACGGAATTCCGCCGGGAGTTGATGACACCGCAACGTGCCCCGACGGTTCCCCGCGTGATATGAGCAAGATCGACCCGGCAACCGGAGTCTACGGCTACTGTCCGACCTCCGATGACGAAACTCCGGGCGACGATGAGAACCCAGGCGATGACGCTCCGGGCGACGATGAAAACCCAGGTGACGAACAGCCCGGGGAGGACGAGAATCCTGGGGAGGAAAAACCAGGCGACAAGCCCGACAACCCTAAGAATGACGGTAAGAAAACCGGGACCAAGAACACTGGGCTAGCAGTCACTGGTGTTCAGGCGACTGCCCTCGGCGGTGCCGCTCTTGCACTCTTGGTCGGTGGCGTGGCAGCTACCCGCCTCGCACGCAAGAATTCTAAGGATTCCTAGCACAACTCTCCGCTAGATTCCTAGCACCTCAACATTAAAGGCCCCGGAGCCCCGCGTATCCTCTACAGAAATCTACGCGGTGGCTCCGAGGCCTTTATTTTTGCCGGGGGCAACGGGCGACGCTGTACTCACCAATCGATGGAAAATTCACTCATCGATGTTAGTTACTATTTGCGGCCGCCGAGCAGTGCGTCTACGAAGCTCTCCGGCTCAAACGGCGCCAGGTGGTCAGCACCTTCACCAAGGCCAACCAACTTCACCGGCACACCGAGCTCGTTTTGCACCTGGAATACAATGCCGCCCTTCGCGGTACCGTCCAGCTTGGTCAGGGCAACGCCGGTGATGTCTACTACATCCCGGAACGTACGAGCTTGCAGTAGACCATTTTGGCCAACCGTCGCGTCCAAAACCAGGATGACTTCGTCAACCTGAGCCTTCTTCTCCACCACGCGCTTAATCTTGTCCAGTTGGTCCATCAGACCGACCTTGGTGTGCAGGCGGCCGGCGGTGTCGATGAGCACCACATCAGCGCCGGACTCGATACCGTGAGCAACTGCCTCAAATGCAATAGAAGCAGGATCGGCGCCTTCAGCGCCGCGAACGGTCTCCGCGCCAACGCGTCGCCCCCAGGTCTCCAGCTGGTCGGCTGCAGCAGCACGGAAGGTATCCGCTGCGCCGAGAACAACACGGTGGCCACCGGCGACCAGTACACGAGCCAGCTTGCCCGTCGTCGTGGTCTTACCTGTGCCGTTGACACCGACTACCAGAATCACTGCGGGCTTGCCCTCGTGCGGAAGTGCGCGGATGGAGCGGTCCATCTCAGGCTTGCACTCCTCAATCAACACCTCACGCAGCAGGGCGCGCACTTGCTCTTCCGTGCTCACCTTCTGGCTGGCAATACGCTCGCGCAGCTTATCGACGACACGCTGCGTCGCAGCCGCACCGAGGTCAGCCATAACCAGGATGTCTTCAACCTCTTCCCACGCGTCCTCATCAAGGTCACCCGCGCCCAAGATGCCGAGCACAGACTGGCCAATTGCATTCTGCGACCGTGACAGACGACCGCGCAGGCGGCCCAGACGTCCCTCAGCCGGGTCGATGGAGTCAATCTGCTGTTCTGCTTCTGGCTCTGGCGTCGGCTCCGGCGCAGCTTCCGGCTCCGGCTCTGGCGTCGGTTCTGGTTCGGGAGTCGGCTCCGGCTCCAGCTCCGGTTCAGGAGCAGGAACTACCTCTACCTCAGGCTCTGCTTCGGGCTCTGGTTGTGGTTCCGGCTCGGGCTCTGATTCCTCTTCCCCGGCCGTTGGCAAATCGATTGGGATTTCCCGCATTACGCGGTCATAATCCCCCTCCATTTCGGTGGGGTTATCCGGAATAACCAGTCGACCTTCTGGTTTCAGCAGTGAACCGTCCGGCTGATCGGCAGGTATATCAGCCTGCTTTTCCTCTGGCTCCGGGGCCTGCTTTTCAATCGGCTTTTCCGCCGGTTTCGGCATCGGTTTTTCAACCGGCTGCTTCTCGCGGGTATCAGTCCCACCACCGGCCGGAGCGAAGTTAAAACCACTAGTGGCCTGGTAATTTCCAGACTTCTCCTGCTGGGTGAGTTCCTTAGTATCTTCCTTCGCAAAGGAAATGCGCTGGTTCTTCCTGCGGACATAGCCCACAACAAAGAGCAGCGCGATAATAACGACAATCGCGACGACAAGGAGTATCCACTGAGTTGGAGTCATAACTCTCATTATGCAGTATCAACGACTCTTCCTCACTTACTCCGCGCTTACTCCGCTCCTGTCGACGGAGTTGCGGATGCCGGTGACATTCGCTGCGAGATTACTCGAGTCACACCATCGCCCCGCATGGTCACGCCGTAGAGCACATTCGCAACGTCCATTGTTGGCTTCTGGTGCGTAATGACAATCAGCTGACTGGTCGCGCGGAGTTCCTCGAGCAGCGCAATAAGGCGACGCAGGTTAACGTCGTCAAGCGCGGCTTCCACCTCGTCGAGTACGTAAAAGGGACTCGGGCGCGCGCGGAAAATAGCGACGAGCATTGCCAGCGCCGTCAGCGACTTCTCGCCGCCGGAGAGCAACGACAGCCGCTTAACCTTTTTGCCCGGCGGGCGGGCTTCAACCTCGATACCTGTCGTGAGCAGGTTGTCCGGCTCGGTGAGAACCAGTCGTCCGTCGCCGCCCGGGAAAAGCGTTTGAAAGACTGCGGGGAATTCTGCCTCGACATCGTTCCACGCGTCTGTGAAGAGCTGCAGGATCGTGGCATCGACTTCCTCGACAACATCGGTGAGGTCCTGGCGGGCCTTGAGGACATCATCGAGCTGCGTGGATAGGAAAGAGTAGCGCTCCTCCATCGCCTTATACTCCTCCAGCGCCAACGGGTTGACGCGGCCGAGCACACGCAGATCCTTCTCCGCCTGTTTGAGCTGCTTCGTCACGGCTGCGCGGTCGAAGTTCTCATCAGGAGCAAAGTCCGCGAGCAGGTCATCGACAGACAGCCCCAACTGGTCGACGATGCGCTCTGCAGCCTCGGTCACGCGGACCTGCGCCTGCGCACGGGCGATGTCGCCCTGGTGCGCGGAATCCGTTAGCTGTGCCAGCTCACGTTGCGCCGTATTTGCCTCCGTCCGGGCCGCTGATAGTGCCTGCGACACCGTCTTCTTCTGCGCCTCGGCATCGTCGCGATCGGCCTCTGCCCGCGCCAACGACACGTTGACCTTCGCATGCAAATCCTCAGCCAGCTCCGCGACGACTTCTGCCAATTCGCGCTGGGCAACCTTCGCCATCTGCGCCTGCTCATGGCGGGCCTTCGCTACGCGCTCCGATGCAGCCTGGCGACGGAGCCGCTCGGCCTTGCCTCGTACACTCGACAGTCGCTCCTCTGCCGTACGCAGCGACAGACGCGCCTCTGTTTCCATGGCGCGCACAGCCGTCAGCGCCTCCGAGGCACGGTCACGTTCGCTTGTCGACGGTTCCCCCTCCTCGGGGTCACGGTCAACGCGAGCTAAGCGGTCTGCGACCTCCGCCAACTCCTTCTGGAGCTTCGTTACTCGGTCCGCGGCTTCGGCTCCGCGCTGCTCAGCGCGTTCGGCATCATGCACCACGCCGGACAGCTGCGCTGTGGCCCGAGTTCGGGCATCCGTGAGGACCTTCATACGACTCTGATGTTCACGCAGCGCAGCACGGGCGGCCGCCGCGTCCGTGCGGCGGTCCTCTTCTTCGGCCTGTGCACCGGAGAGCACACCACCGAGGTCACTCAAACGCACCTGTGCTTCTGCTAGTTCTTCGCGAGTCTTAGCAATGTCGGCGGCGATTTCCACACCTGATGCAGTGCCACCAGCACCGCCAGCTACCCAACCGGAGCCACGCAGCACACCATCGCGGTCAACAACGCGCAGTCGAGTATCCTGGGTCACCAGCTCACGGGCGACGTGCTCGTCGTCGCAGGCCACGATGTCAACGAGCAGAGAGGTCAACGAACCTGAAAGCTCCGCGGGCACTGTCACATGATCGAGCAGCCAGGATGCCTGTGCGGGTAGAGTGATGTCCAAGCGCCAGGAGTCGGATGCATCCGCAGAATTGATAACGACGGCACTACCCTTGCCCGCGGCCACAAGCTCGTCGATAAGCGAATCTCCACTGCCCTCGCTGACCAGTGCTTCGGCGGCCGCGCCGAGGGCGGCAGTGAGCGCTTTTTCCCAGCCAGCGTCGACATCGATGACTTCAGAGAGAACGCCGAGCTCGTGCTTTTCACGTAGCCACGCGGTGCCGTCGTTGGCAGCGGCGGTGCGGGCGGTCTCCAGAGCTTCGATGCGGGCGGAAAGACCTGAGACGCTGCGCTCGAGGTCGCGCTCGTCAGCGCGGAGTTCTTTCAACCGTGTAGAGGCCAGCTCTGCTTCCCGGTTGGCCTGTTCATAAGCACTCTGCAGCTCGGGACCTTCGAATTCTGCCTCGGCTAGCTCCTGCGCGGCGTTTTCCACAGCTTCAGTGGCATCGGCACGGCGTTCGTCGGCCTCATTGGTTTGCTCGGCAAGGCGTGCAGCTTCGGCCTCGGCGGCTTCCAAGCGGGTGCGCAGAGATTCTTCTGCGGAAATGAGACGAACCACGCCTTCGCGACGGTCGGCGATTGCGCGAACGGCCGCGAGGTGCTCCGCTTCGGCTTCGCGGAAAGTCTCCTCGGCGTCGAAGAGCGTTCCGCGGATTTCCTCCAGTTTTTCACGGGCCTCTGCCTCAGCCTCAGCGAGCGTGGCCTCTTCGGTGGCGGCATCGTCGGCACGCTGCTCCAGGAAGTCCGGGTCTGGGCCTACCCACGGAGCGACGGAGTGGTCGGCCGCACGATCGGCGGCGATGCGGGCCGTCGCTTGAATACGCTCACCGAGTGCGGAGAGACGGAACCAAAGGTCACGGGCAGCATCGGCAGCTGGAGTGATGTCCTCCAGTTCGGCTTCGAGTTCTGCAGTGCGCTCAGCGGCAATCTCGGCTCGCTCCGTGGCGGCCTCCACCTTTTCCTCAATGAGCTTGGCTTGACCAGCAATGTCATTGAGGCTGTCCTGCAAATCCACGAAGTCCGCGGCAGCCAAACGCAACTTGGCGTCGCGCAGGTCTGCCTGCACAGTCTGGGCGCGAGAGGCGGCCTCAGCCTGACGCTTCAGCGGTTTGAGCTGACGGGAAAGCTCACCTGTCAGATCCTGCAGACGGTCGAGGTTAGCCTGCATCGACTGGAGTTTGCGCTGCGCTTTCTCCTTGCGGCGGCGGTGCTTGAGCACACCCGCTGCTTCTTCGATAAACGCACGACGCTCCTCTGGCCGCGACTCCAGAATCTGCGAAAGCCGGCCCTGGCCGACGATGATGTGCATCTCGCGGCCAATGCCGGTGTCGCTGAGGAGTTCCTGTACGTCCATGAGGCGGACGCGAGAACCGTTGATTTCGTACTCACTTGCGCCGTCGCGGTACATGCGACGCGTGACAGAGACTTCCTTATATTGAATGGGAAGTGCCCCATCGGAATTGTCGATGGTAAGAGTGACCTCCGCGCGCCCCAAGGGCTTTCGCCCGGAGGTTCCCGCGAAGATGACATCTTCCATTTTGCCGCCGCGAAGGGTCTTGGCGGAGTGCTCGCCCATGACCCACGCGAGTGCATCGACGACATTCGACTTTCCGGATCCGTTCGGGCCGACAACTGCGCAGATGCCGGGCTCAAATTTCATCGTCGTCGCCGAAGCGAAGGATTTAAAGCCCTTCAGAGTCAGCGATTTCAAATACATGGAGCAATATCTTACCCGTAGTTACGGTTTGGAGCTGAATTACCCCAAGCACGCCCCCTGTTACACAAAATTGTTTACACGGCGTTGTTTACACAGCCGCCTGCTTGGCTGACGTGTAGGCCGACTCACCATGCTGAGCGACGTCGATACCAGAATGTTCCTGCTCGCCGTGAATACGCCAACCGACGGTTACCTTCAGGACTCGGGCAATGATGTACGTCAGCACGCCCGAGAACACAGCTGCGATGACAGCAATAATGACCTGGATGGCAAACAACTTCAGGCCGTCGATGCCACCGCCGGTAAGCAGCCCTCGGTCGTTGGCCAGCAGACCGACACCAATCGTTCCCCACATAGCTGCGACCAAATGCAGACCAACCACATCCAGGGTGTCATCGAAGTTGAATTTGTACTTTAAGCCCACTCCCCAGCAACCCAGCGCACCGCCGATATAGCCCAGAATGATCGAGGTCACTGGGTTCATATCTCCTGCGGCCGGAGTAATAGTCACAAGCCCTGCGATGACACCCGAAGCGGCGCCCAGCGAGGTGGGATGTCCATCACGAATACGCTCGAGTGAAATCCAGCCGAGCATACCCACGCACGCTGCCACCGTCGTATTCAGCCATGCCAGACCAGCGACACCGTCGGCCGCAAATGCCGAACCGCCGTTGAAGCCGAACCAGCCGAACCACAGCAGTGCAGCACCCAGCATGACGAGTGGCAGATTGTGCGGGCGATGCTGGCTGCCATCGATGGACTTGCGCTTACCGACGATAATCGCCAGCACCAAAGCGGCAGTACCAGCAGCAATGTGCACAACCGTACCGCCAGCGAAGTCAATTGGAGCGATCAATGCTTCACCGTCAGCGGTACCGAACAGCTTTGCCGACAGCCCCTCTGCCGAGTGGCTCAGCAGGCCACCGCCCCAGACCATGAAGGCCATTGGGAAGTACACCAGCGTCGTCCAGAAGCCGACGAAGATCAACCAGGTGGAGAACTTCACACGTTCAGCCAGCGCACCGGAAATCAGCGCCACCGAGATAGAGCAGAACGTGAGCTGGAACCCGATGTCGATGATGTTCGGGTACCCGTTCGCACCTGCGATGTAGTTGCCGTCACCATCCGTAATCGAGTTACGCAGACCGAAGAACTCGAATGGGTTGGCAAAAACACCACCGATCGACTGCGATCCGTAGGACATCGACCAGCCCCACAGCACGTAAATGGCACCGACAACGCCGACCGCACCAAAACTCATCATCATCATGTTGAGCACCGACTTCTGTCGCGACATGCCGCCATAGAACAGCGCGAGCGCCGGTGTCATCAGCAAAACCAACGAAGCCGAAATCAGCATCCACGCTGAGTTTCCCGACTGTGCAATTACTTCTTCAGGCGTCATATGTGCCTCCCCTGTCTGTCAGTAGGTAGTTATTAACTTAAACCACCCGACTTCCGTATTTACGTATTCTTTTTCCCGGTTGCGTAGGTTTTTAGCGCTCTGAGACCTCTACAACGCACCAATCGACTACCTCAAGACACGAAAAATCCCCCGCTAACTGCGTAAAAACAATGGCGCAGAGCGAGGGATAGAACGTTTTCGAATTTTTCGGATTCCTACACCGACATGGGGGGGGGGGGAGGAAGGCAGTTGGCACCCCTTAACGACGGTCAAACGTGCTCAATGCCCCCTTCGGTTCCTGCCATAACGGCACCACTGCCGTCACATCGCCCGGAGTATTCGGCCCCTCAAGCCAAGCGAGCAAACTCTCACAGTCTGCCCGTGGCCCTTCAGCAACAACTAACACCCGACCATCCGGGTAGTTCTGGGCATAACCAACCAACCCCAACTCCAGAGCCGTCGCGCGGGTGTACCAGCGAAAACCGACACCTTGAACACGACCGTGTACCCACGCGGTGAGGCGGACGTCGTTAAGCGACATCGGACTCACGCACTGTCATCGGGTCGGAACCGTCCCAGCACTCGATCTTGTCGTGGCCGCGGAGGTTTGGCAGATCATCGCGGTGGAATACCGGATTGAGCCCCTTGGACTTCTGCTCGGAGTAGTTCTTCAGCAGGGCGACAGCGACGCCACCCAGCGGGAGAATGGCGATGATATTGATGGTGGCCATGAGTGCGGAGAAAGTATCTGCAAGCGACCAGACGAGCGGCACGGAACCGACAGCTCCGCCAATCACGCACAGGATGACCAGGACACGCACGGTGTTCAGGACAGCCTTGCTCTTTGACAGGAACGGGATATTCGCCTCGGCGTAGTAGTAGTTACCCACCAGCGAGGAGAACGCGAGGAAGAAGATGATAACCGTGACCGCGTGGATGGCCCACGTACCCACCTGCGCCGACAGCGCAGCCTGAGTTAACGCGGTGCCCTCCGCATCGCCGCCGAAGGTCGGATCGGACAACAGGATGATAACTGCGGTGATAGTACAGACGACCCAGGTGTCGAAGTAGACGCCCATCGTCTGGATGAGGCCCTGTTTGACCGGGTGCGACACCGACGCCGTAGCCGCCGCATTTGGTGTGGAACCCATACCGGCCTCGTTGGAGAACAGACCACGGCGAATACCCTGCATCATGGCGGTACCGACAGCGGCACCAGCGATCTCACGGATACCGAAGGCGTGCTCGAAGATGAGCTTGATCATGCCCGGCACTTCAGTGATATTGAGAGCCAGCACAATCAGACCGAGGATGATGTAGGCCACGGCCATGATCGGTACGACAATTTGCGTCACCGCCGAAATGCGCTGCACACCACCGAAGATGATGACGCCGGCCAAGATTGCCAGCACAATGCCGACGCAGAATTTAAAGATCGGCGTTCCCTGACCAGTCGACTCAGCCACAGCCGCCGTGATTGAGTTGGACTGCACCGCATTGAACACAAAACCGTAGGTCACCGTGATAGCGATGACGAAGAGCGACGCCATCCAGCGCCAGTTCTCTCCCAGCCCCTTGGTGATGTAGTACGCGGGCCCTCCTCGGTAAGAGTCCTTAGCCCGCACCTTGTACAGCTGCGCCAGCGTCGACTCCACGAAGCTGGTAGCACCGCCAATCGCAGCGAGCAGCCACATCCAAAACACGGCACCTGGCCCACCCGTAGTGATTGCCACCGCCACACCTGCGACGTTACCGGTACCGACACGCGAGGCAGCAGAGATTGTGAAGGCCTTAAAGGCCGAGATGCCCTTGACCCCCTCGGAGATGTCAGACGGCTTTTCGGTAATTGCCTTGAACATCTCCGGGATGTACCGGAGCTGCACCACAATGGTCCGCCAGCAGAAGTACAGGCCTGCACCGCTGAGTAGCAGAATCATGAACAGCCAGTACTTGTCATTCCAGGCGTTGACCCAATCGGTCGCTTGTTCCATGAAGCTCATAAGGAAATTCTAGCGCTGACAGGTGGGACACAGATAACTCGATCTATTCCCAAATGGCAGACGGACAATTGCGCGCCCACACCTCGAGCACGGCTCCCCCGCTTGGCCATAGGCGTTCAAGCTCCGCTCGAAATAGCCACTTTCGCCGTTGACATGCACATATAACGCATCGAAGCTCGTGCCACCCGCCGCTAGCGCCCGCTGAAGTACCGCTTGCCCCTCGCGCAAAAGTTTCGCTAAACGACGGACCGAAAGGTCACACGCCGGCACGCGCCCATCGACCTTCGCTGCCCAAAGCATTTCGTCGGCATAGATGTTACCGATACCCGACACAATGTTCTGGTTGAGCAATACGGCCTTAATCGGCGAACGCGACTTCATCATGCGGTGTGCAAGTGCAACCACATCGACAGTTGGCTCCAATAGATCGGGCGCGATCTTGGCTGCGGGTTCCGGAACAAAGCGACCGTGGGATTCGACCATTTCACAGGCCCAGACCCAACCAAAGGTGCGCTGATCGTTGAAGTTGATTAGGTGCCGAGCGCCGTCCGGCAGGGCGATGTCGAAAGCGGCTCGGGTGTGACGGCCAGGCAGCGTATCGGGAGGGTACGGAGCTTCCACGCGCAATTGGCCGCTCATGCCCAGGTGGATGGCGATTGCGGAGTCGTCGTCAAGCGTGAGCCACATGAACTTGCCACGACGATCCGTAGCGACAACCGTCCGCCCGCGCGTACGACCGATAAACTCCGCGGCGCCACCGGGTTGGCGCCGCACGGCACGAGCGTTGTAGACGAAGGAATCGTCGATGCGGCCACCGACGACGTAAGTGTCGAGACCGCGGCGTACGGACTCGACTTCAGGAAGCTCGGGCATTAGGCCAGTGCGGTATGCGCCTGATGCGCGGCGTGCATTTCAGCTTCCTTCTTCGTGGCGCCGGTACCGCTGCCCTTAACCACGCCGTCAACCAGCACGTCGACGTAGAAAGTTAGGTCATGGTCGGGGCCGGTGGTGCGCACGGTGTACTCAGCAGCCGGTAGTTGCTTGGCCGCCAGGCGTTCCTGCAGCAGCGTCTTCCAGTCACGGCCGCGGGACTCAGTCGGGGCATCGTCAATCATCTGGTTGAACAGGCGAAGCACGGTCTCGCGGGCAACCTCGAAGCCATGCTGCAGGTAAATAGCACCCAGCAGCGCCTCGGTGGTGTCCGCGAGAATCGAGTGCTTATCCGCGCCACCGGTGGCCTTCTCACCGCGGCCGAGGAGAATGTGCTCCCCCAGTCCGATACTGCGAGCCAGGTCAGCCAGCGCGTACATATTCACGACACCTGCGCGCATCTTGGAAATATCCTGCTCAGCGCGATCCGGGAAGCGACGGTAGAGTTCTTCAGCAACGCACATGCCCAGCACGGCGTCGCCCAGGAACTCTAGCCGCTCGTTATTGGTCAGCATGCCATTTTCATTCGCGAAACTGCGGTGGGTCAGAGCGAGCTTCAGGGACTCCTCTGGTAGCTCAACACCGAGTTTTTCCAGCAGCGGGGCGTGATCGACGGCCTCGAAAGCCGCCTTTCTAGCCGCCTCACCGGTTAGCCGACGCTTGCGGCTCATCCGTTATATCTCCTTTAAAGTCTTAGTCTAAGTCGTCGTCGATTACTTCTCGTCGCCGAGCGAGCCAAACTTTTCCGCCAGGCCAGCCCAACGCGGATCAATGCGCTCCTCTTCACCCGAGATGCCGTCTGGTTCGGGCACTTCCGAGTCCGACTCAGCACAGCTGGAATCGAAATCCAGACAGGTCGGATTGAAGGGCAGATTCAAGCCCGCCTCATCGATGACGGCTTGAGTGATATCCACCGTATTGTCGACGATCTGGCCAACTTCGTCCTCAAGGTCTTCTTCCTCGGCATCGTCGCCTGTGATGAAGTCCTCGTTGTTGGAAAACACAGCCGAAATGTGGAAGCTGAGCTCCGGATTCAGCGGGGCTAGGCAGCGCACGCACTCGCCGGTGGCCTTGGCAGTCACAGTCGCGTCAACCATGACACCACTGCCGAGGTTCGTGACAATGCCGTCAACGACAACCTCCTCGCCAGCGGCGATGCCAATCATCTCGACACCAACGCGGACAGGGCTATCGCCTACCTTGCGGAACTGCTCGGGCATGCCGCCCTGCAGACATGTCGAAACGTCCAGAACAAATGGGGATGAGTCAGTCATGATAGACCTCAGTCTACCCCGAAGATGCGCTAACGCTCGTACCGGCGGCGTTCCTGCCCCTCGGAGAAGGAAGACGGCGCGCTCTGTGCCCCTGCACCACCGCCGACGGCACCGGCTCCCGAACGCAGTACAGAGCGATTGCGACCGACATTACGCAGGGTCTCTTGGAGAGTCTGTTCAAACTCGGCGAGCTTGGAATCGACGTAGCGGTCACACTCTTCACGGAGGCGAGAGGAATCCGCGTGTGCGTCGGAAAGCAGACGATTCGCCTCGTCGTTGGCTTCGCGGACGACCGTCGACTCAGCGACCAGGCGAGCCTGCTCTTCGCGGCCTTCCGCAACGGAACGCTCGTAGGATTCGTTACCAGCGTGAATCAGGCGATCGGACTCGGCAGAAGCACGATCCACAATGCTGTCGTACTCGTGCTGAGCATCCTCGCGGAGGCGACGGGCGTCGTCCTCAGCGGCCGCGACGGTGCCAGCTGCGTGGGCATTGGCATCCTCGACGGTGTGGTTAGCGCGGGCCTCGGCCTCGTCGACAATGCGATGGGCTTCTTCATCCGCAGTCGAAATGGTGTTGTTCGCCCGGGCTTCAGCATCGTTGATAATCTCATCCCGCTGGTCCAAGACATCCTGCGCGTCATCGAGCTCAGCCGGGAAAGCATCCCTCAGCTCATCGAGCAACTCGAGAACACGCTGACGCGGAACCATACAATTGGCCGACAGTGGCACGCCGTGTGCCTCTTCTAGGATCTGGACCAGTTCATCAAGAGATTCGAAGACGCGAAACATGACTTACATGCTACTTCAGTCGGCGCTGCAGGGCGTGCAAGACAGGCTCAGGAACTAGCCCTTCCACCGAACCGCCGTAGCGAACAACTTCCTTCATCAGTGTCGACGACACATGACCGTACTTCGGATCAGCTTCCACAAAGAGAGTCTCAATGCCCGTCATGCGCCGATTCATCTGCGCCATGGGCGCCTCGTACTCGTAGTCCGCCGCCGAGCGCAGACCCTTGACCAGGCAGGTGATACCCTGCGCGGAGGTGTAGTCAACCAACAGCTTCGACCAGGAGTCCACCTGCACATTGTCCAAGTGCTGCGTGCACTGCCGAATGAGGTCCATGCGCTCTTCGACGTTGAACATGCCCTGCTTATTCGGGTTGTGGGTAACCAGCACGGTCACCTGATCGAATTGGCGCGCGGCACGCTCAATCACATCGAGGTGACCAGAGGTCATGGGATCGTAGGAACCGGGGCAGCATGCGTGAGTCATAGAGGTCAAACCACCTTTGGCCGTCGTAAAGCGTAAAGAAGAACGTTAAGCGTTGTAGATAGCGGTGTCGAAGCGCGCCAAACCGTGAATGCGACGCTTCAGCTTCTGCTGGAGCTGTTCGTAGCCCTCGGGCCACTGCGTCTCCTCGTCATCGCGGTGACGCTCCACAGTCACGACCGCGCCCGGCGCGAGGAAACTGCGCAGCGCCTCCAGCATCTCTGTAACGGCCTCCCCCGCCAGCTCATAGGGCGGATCCGCAATAACGCGGTCAAAAGGCTCGCCCGGCGCGCCCGCAAGGTACGACGACACTTTCATCGGAGACACGGCCACATCAGGATGCCCCACGGTGCGAATGTTCTTTTCAATAGCGGCAATGGCGTTCGGATCGTTTTCCACCAACACGACGGAACGCGCGCCGCGAGAAGCCGCTTCCAAACCGAGCGCGCCCGAGCCAGCAAACAGGTCGAGAACGCGAGTTCCCTCTAGCCCAAAGCGTGTTGACCAGGAGGAAAAGATGGCTTCCTTCGCGCGGTCACTAGTTGGCCGAGTGGTCTCTCCCTTAGGCGCGACTAGCCTACGACCGCGTGCCTCACCTGCAATAATGCGGGTCATCTACTTCCCTTCGTGCGATGTGTTCTCGTTGCCGTTGTGCTGTGCCGTGGCGCTGTGAGTTGCTGGCGTGATTCTTGCCAGCAGCTGACCGCCTTCGACATCCACAAATTGATCTGCCGCCACCTCCGCGACCGTGCCCGGGCAGGGCGCTAAAACCGGCGCTTCTAGCTTGACGGCCTCCACGACCGCAATGACCTGACCGGTCGTCACCGAGTCTTTCTCGGCGACCTCCCAGCGGACTACTCCTGCAAAAGGTGCACAGACATTTACCATGCCCAACAGTCTACTTTGGTCTTACTAGGAGCGGTCCAAGTAGTTCGACTGCTCTTCATCGATATCGGAGATAAGCTCTCCCACAAGCCTTTCATCACTGTCGAGGAGAGCCGTGGCATCGTGTCGGGTGCGCTCGATGATCTCGCCGTCGGTGGTGAGGTCCACCAGGCCGAGGCCTGTTGCCAGTCCCGATTGGTCATCGCCGAGCAGATCGCCGAAACTACGCGTGGCCAGGTCCAACTCCGCCAGTTGAATGCCGTCGGTGGTGGCGGCAATGCGGTCTAGCCGGGTGCGCTCTGGTGTCTGTGAATGCGTGTGTGTACACAGGAAGCACAGTCCACCACGGTCACCACGGCCGACACGACCGCGCAGCTGGTGGATCTGCGAGATGCCGTAGCTCTCGGCGCGGCGAATCATCATGATCGTGGCCTCTGGTACATCCACGCCGACTTCGATAACTGTGGTGGACACCAGCACATCCAGCTGTCCTGTGGCAAAGGCCTGCATCACGCGGTCTTTGTCCTCCGGTGCCATATTGCCGTGCAACTGACTGATACGTACACCGGGAAGTTTCTTCCTCGCTCGGTCGAACACCGCCTCCACGGACTCGTCGAGGAACTGTTCCTCGTCGCGGGTAATGCGGGGACAGACAATGAAGGCGCGGTTGCCCTTGGCCACTTCTTCCCCAATCCGCTCCCAGGTTCGTGCCTCCCAGCGCGGCTTTTCCAGCGTCGGTACGACAAAAGATTGGATCTCCTGACGTCCCCGTGGCAATTCCGTCAACTGCGAAACTGCGAGGTCGCCAAAAATGGTCATCGCTACCGTGCGCGGAATCGGGGTTGCCGACATCACCAACAGATGCGGTGTCATTCCACCCCGTCCCCTGCTTCGCAGCTGATCGCGCTGGCGCACACCAAAGCGGTGCTGCTCATCGACGACCACCAGCCCGAGATCGAAGAACTCCACGCCCTCACTGAGCAGGGCATGCGTGCCGACGACAATGTCAGCCTCCCCGTTGACTGCCTCCAACAGGGTTGCCCGGCGCTCCTTCGTCGACATCGATCCCGTCAACAGTCGTACAGTCACTGCTACTCCGGCTTGCTCCAGCATCGCTGTCAGCGATCGGTAGTGCTGTTGGGCCAGGACTTCCGTCGGCGCCAGCATCGCGCACTGCCTGCTGGCATCGACTGCTTGCAGCATTCCCAGCAGGGCCACCACGGTTTTACCCGAGCCAACTTCACCTGCTAGCAGGCGGTTCATTGGGTTAGGCCTCGCCATATCGTGCGCAATATCGGCTGCGACCGCGACCTGACCGTCGGTAAGCGAAAACGGCAACCCCCGGCGTAGCTCGTCGCGAAGTCCCCCGGCGACTTCCATGCAGGCCGGCGCGGTGAGGCTCGCTTGAGTACGCTTGCGTGCACCAACGGCGAGCTGGAGCTCAAGCGCTTCGTCGTACTTCAGACGGGCAAGCGCAATATCGGGGCCCGCGATGGAGGGAAAGTGTGCGCCACGCAGTGCGGAGTCGAAATCGGTAAGTCCCTCCGGCGTGGCGGGCAATGGGTCTGGCTGCAGCGGTAACCATTCGAGGATGCGCTGCATGTACAGAGCCAGGTGAATACCCGCTACTCCTTTACGGCCACGGTAAATGGGCAGATAGGGGCGCGTGAGCAGCCGCTGCATCTCCGCAATCCCCTTGGCTGTCTTCGTCAGTGTGGCCAGCTTGCCAGTGGCTGCGCCTACCGAACCATCGGCTTTAAGCACCATGCAATCAACATTCTTCAGCTGTAGCTCATTGCGGAACTCGCTGAGCGTGCCAACAATGAGTAGACGCACACCGGGGTGCAGCATATTGCGCAGCCATTCGGCACCGAAAATCGCGGCCGGAAGAATGCGCACGCCGTCGCTGACATAGATTTTCAGTGGCTTGCGTCGGTCGGCGAAGGCGGGCGCTGGCGAAATGCTGTGCACCTCCACGACTGTGGTGATGGTGTCGCCAATGTCGGAAAATGACACATCTAAGCTCTTACCCTGCGCCACGTAGCGCTTCGGGAAATTCGTCAGCGCATCCGAGACGGTCTCCATACCAAAAGCCGTATGCAGCTTCTTTGCAATCTTTGGCCCCACCACGATATTCAGGGGCGTGCGCGCATAATCCGAGCCGAGCCATCCGAGCATCGCGCTACTCGATTCCTACCTGCACCAGCTCATCGATGCCGGTCGCATCATAGGCTACGACCTCCACAGGCTTGTCCAGCCGCGCCCGCACTTGCGCTATGTCCACGCCCTCAGCTCCGCGCCCGAGCAGCAGAGTCACTAGTTCCCCGCCGCCAGCCAACAGGTCTGAGATGGTCTCTGTGAGCGCGTCAGTCAGGGGCTTATCGACGTCCGCAGCGACTACAGCCGTTCGCGTGCCATTGGCAGCCTCTCCCATCGCATACGCAGCAACCGCCAGCGGCAGCTCAGCCGAATGCACGGCCAAGGCAGCAAGGCCAGCCGGAATGGAGACTGTGGACACTACCGCGAGCGTCGGATTAGCCGCGGCAGCAGCGAATTCGATATCCGCCAATTCCTGGTCGCTGACCAGCCCATTTGGCAGCAGGATAACCTCGTCCGCGCCCCTCATGGCAGTCAGTGCCTTGGTGACCACATTGTCAGCGAACTCCTGGTCGGCGATGGCTGCTCGATCTGTGGGAGTGGATGTGGGAGTCGGAGCGGGGGTCGGGCTGATAGCAATCGCCCCAGAGGAGGTGATGAGATCATTCAGCGGACCGTCCGGCACTACCGCAATGAGGATGCGAGTGGACTCAGGTGTTGTCTCCGGCTCATCGAGCACCTCGATACGGATGCGTTCCGGACGACCGAAGTCAAGTGCTGCCTCGATAACCGCGCCCGGCTCCACTGTGTGGATGTGCACCATGTACTGCGCGGTCTCCGCATTACCAGCATCACCTGCGATGATGAGCGAATTGCCCAGCGGGTTCAACCGCTCTCGCAGCGCTTCCACCGCCTGGGTATCCGCCAAGGAAATCAGGTACATGACCTCCATCTCAACGGTGGCTACGTGTGGCGCGTCGACATGCAAATCGACCGGTGCGGCTGCGCGGCCGCTGACTTCGTCGGCAAGCGCGTCGAGCAGAATGACCAACCCCGCGCCGCCGGCGTCGACCACGCCCGCCTGCTGCAGTGCCGGGAGCTGGCTGGGGGTTTTCGCCAGCGCATCGCGAGCGGCATCCGCGATCGTGTCGGCGAGCTCCTCAATCGAGTCGCCCTCAAATTCCTCCGCGGCAATCGCGGCGTGCCGCAGGACTGTCAGAATCGTGCCCTCCACCGGATTGGCAATCGCTTGGGAAACATGTTGCACAGCTAGCTTTAGCGAGTGTTGTACCGACTCAACGCCAATGCCACTACCGGAGGCAGCCTCAGCCACCGCGCGAAAAACCTGCGAGAGCACAGTGCCCGAATTACCGCGGGCACCGCGCACTGCACCGGCAGCTAGGGCCGCGGTGACTGCGCGAACATCGGAAGCGTCAGCCTTTTGCGCTTCCTCATAGGCCGAACTCAACGTCGCGAGCATATTCGACCCGGTATCGGAATCCGGTACTGGGAAGACATTGAGACTGTTGATCTCATCGCGGCGGGATTGAAGCGCGTCAATCCCCCGGGCAACCCAGCCGACGATGGCGGCAGAACCAATCTGCAAAGACATGAATTCCTATTCTAGCGTCCAGTCGATAGGGGTAGCTCCCTGACGAATCAGCGACTCATTGGCCCGGCTGAACGGACGCGACCCAAAGAACCCACGGGATGCCGACAGCGGTGACGGGTGCGGCGAACAGATGCAGTCCACGCCGGGGAGCCAACGCTGCAAACTCTGCGCGTCGCGTCCCCACAGAATGGCCACGAGAGGCTGATCACGGGCGACCAATGCTTTGATGGCATGCTCCGTGATTGCCTCCCAGCCCTTACCGCGGTGCGAGGCAGCAGCACCCGGGCGCACGGTCAGTACACGGTTGAACAGGGCCACGCCCTGCCTACTCCACGGAGTGAGGTCACCGTTGGAGGGAGTCGGGAGCCCCAGGTCGGAGGAGTACTCCTTAAAAATATTCGCCAACGACCGCGGTACCGGCTTCACATCCGGCTGGACCGAGAAGCTAAGCCCCATCGCATGCCCCGGGGTCGGGTACGGGTCCTGACCGATAATGAGCACCTTGACCTCATCGAATGGATAAGTAAAGGCGCGCAGCACATCGGTGCCCGCGGGCAGGTAACCGTAGCCGGCCGCGTTCTCCTCGCGCAGGAACTGCCCCATCCGGTGGATGTCATCGGCCACTGGCTCCAGCGCCTTCTGCCACCCTTCTTCGACCGGCAACGGATCCATGTCATGCAGCCTTTCTTCTCAAAACCTCTTCGAACTCTTAAAAGGAAACCCAACCGGCATCGCGGGCAGGAGGTTTGCCGTCGATAAGCACCGAATCGAACTTTTCCTTCGACACCGTGCCGATAGCGCGGAACCCCGTCGGAGGCTCCCCCGGCGTCGAACCGATCAGTGTGTGGTCCTCCCCGCCGGTAAGCACCCACTCCCACGGGTCGATGCCCAGGTATTCACCAGCGGCAATCTGCAACTCATCGGGCGCAATGGCACTGCTGTCAACTTCCAAAGTAACCCTGGAGGCCTGCGCAATAGCGCGGAGATCCACCACCAGTCCATCGGAATTGTCCGTCAGTGAACGCACACCTGTGGCTCGCGCCGTAGCACCCCTGCGATATTCAAATTCGGGCGTACAGTGTGCTGCCACCAGCTGCGCAAACTCGCTTGGAACCTTTGCCGGGCTTCCGCAGTGCTGCAGCAGCGCAAGGCCCGCAGCAGAGTAGCCGATGCGTCCCGACGCAATCACCGTATCCCCCGCGCGTGCCGCTGAGCGCAGCAGCGGCCGCCCAAGCCCACCAAGTTCGCCCATCGCACTGATGGAAATCACCAGAGAATCTCCGCTGACCATGTCACCACCGACGAGCTCCGCCGGACATTGCTTGCCTTCCTGCCACAACCCCTCGGCGATACCGGTGACCACACTCACCGGAGTATGCAGCGGTGCTGAGATGGCGAAAAGCATGGCCGTTGGACGCGCACCCATCGATTCGATATCGGCGAAATTCTGTACTGCGGCCTTAGCTCCAACTTGCTGAGGTGTCGACCAGTCCAGGCGGAAATGGCGCCCTTCCACCAACATGTCGGTGGAAGTGACAAAACGGGCGTTGGGGGTTGTCTGCGTCAAGACGGCGGCATCGTCGCCATTGCGTGCCGACGGGGCGATAGCCCGGATGGCCTCAATGACCCCAAACTCGCCAATATCGCCAATGGTCAATTCAGTCACAGTGTCGAGTCACATTCCTAATAGTCGATGGTTAACCGTTAATAGCGGAACCCGTCTCGGTATTGCCCCCCAACCAATTGGAGTTGGTACCGGACAACGTAGAATCAGGCCCATGGTAGACGCACCCCCATCGGGAGAAACAGTTCAGTCCAAGGGTAGCCGGACACGCGCGGGCATCGCACTCGCTATCGCCATTATCTCTATCCTCGGCATCATTTTTGCCGCAAAGATTTACCAGGATAATCAGGCAACAAAGCCAGTCGCGATTTCCAACCCGGAGCTCCCCGCTAATGACTCGCCCGAGTGTGCGGAACTGCTCGACCGACTGCCAGATCGCGCCGCAGGTCTGGTTCGCGCCGACATTGCAGAGCCGGCTCCAGAAGGCGCCGCTGTGTACCGAAACTTGGAACAAGACCGCATCACGCTGCGCTGTGGCGCGAACGTACCTAGCCAGTACAACGAGCTGGCTAAGACCGAAGAGGTCAAGGGCATTTCGTGGCTGCGTGTTGTCGACAGTACCGACGAGTCTTTGGCGACTTGGTTCACCGTCGGGCGCGAACCGGTTGTTGCGATTACCGCCGAAGGAAATGCAGAGGCGGAGGATGCCCTGAGTGACCTCGCCGAGGCGCTGCGCCCGGACTCCGAGTACAAGAACAAGCCGGAGCGCGGCGGCGTCCCGCTGGCAGAATTGGCAGCTCCGGAAGCTGATAAGCGCTGCAGCGGCTTGGAGGCTGCCCTCCCCCGCGAGCTTGGCAACCGTCACCGTCTGAGCGCAGAGGAAATGCCGGCTGACATGCCGAAGGACATGGTCATTTGGGGTGGCACCCCAGCCGATCCGGTGGTGCTGCGCTGTGGTGTCGACGAGCCGGCTGGCTATAGCACCACCACGCAGCAGCTGACGCAGGTTGGCGACATTGTCTGGTTCAACGAACCAACGCTTTCCTCTGGTACCTCCGCCACCTGGTACGCCATGGGCCGGGAGCGCTTCGTCGCCGTTGAAATGCCGATGTCGGAGGCCAGCTCACTGATGCCGGTGCTCTCCTCGGTCATCGCGGACAACCTGGAGAACATCTCGCCGAGCGAAGAAAAGTAAGAACCAACTTCTATCGACGAGCTACCAGCGCCCGCTCAATCAGGGCGCTGAGCAGCTCCTCGTAGGCAACACCGGAAGCCGCAAACATCTGCGGGTACATCGAAATCGGGGTAAAGCCCGGCATGGTGTTGACCTCATTGATAATCGGGCCATTATCCGTGACAAAGAAGTCCACGCGAGTCAGCCCATCAGAGCCCAGTGCCCTGAACGCCCGACGAGCATCTTTGTCCAGTGCCTTCAAAACATCCTCCGGCAGCTCAGCCGGGATCTGCGCCGAGACGACATCATCCAAGTACTTGGTCTCAAAACCGTAGAAGCCCTCGTCAGAGTCCTCCGTGCCACGCAGCAACGACGGAACTGATACCTGCAGGCTGCCGTCAGCGCGCTGCAGCACACCAATCTCCACTTCGGCGCCGTCTACACCGGCCTCTACAATGACCTTCCAGTCGTGCTCTCGGGCCAGCTCTACCGCCGCATCCAGATTCGCCCAATCATCGACGCGGGAGATACCAATCGACGATCCACCACGGGCAGGTTTAACGAACACCGGCAGGCCAAGGGTCTCCTTGTCCTCGTCGGAAAGCGACTCGCCGACATGCAAAACAACCTGCTTGCCAATAGGAAGCCCCGCTGCCTGCAAGAGATTCTTCGTGCGTTCCTTATCCATTCCCGCCGCGGAAGCGAGCACGCCCGGGCCGACATAAGCAATGCCGGAAAGCTCAAAGAGCCCCTGAATCGTGCCGTCCTCGCCGTGCGGACCGTGGAGGACCGGGAAGATAACGTCGACGGTGTCGAAAACCTCGCCGGCGCGATCACCGGTGACGAAGCGGAATTCACCGCGGCGTGACGGCGAGGTGCTCAGCGCAACTTCCTCGCCCGGGATGACCTCCGGCATCGTACGCCCCTGCGTGCGCAGCGTATCCGTCTCACGCGTACCGACGGTCCAGACACCATCCTTGGTAATACCAATGGGAACCACTCGGAAGCGGTCCTCATCCAGGTGATCCATAATTGCGCCGGCCGAGACACAGGAGACGCTGTGCTCAGGGCTTGCGCCACCGTAGATGACGGCGACGGAAATGCGATCTGCAGACGAGCTATTCGACGAAGTCATGGTGACTTAGTTTAGCCCCGACCTCGTTGAAGTGGTTACTCCGACTTGCGGCTTCGCCCCATCAGCTTGCGAATTGTCTCATTGACCTTCGCGCCTTCGTGGCAGACGGCGTAAACGGCCTCAGTAATTGGCATTTCCACGCCATTGCGACGAGCGAGGTCACGGACCGAGATTGAAGAAATCACACCCTCAGCCACCTGACCGCGCGTGGCGTGCTGCGCCTGCTCCATCGTGTCACCGCGACCGAGACGGTCACCGAAGGTGCGGTTACGCGACAGCGGCGAGGAACAAGTGGCCACCAAGTCACCGAGGCCCGCCAATCCCGCGAAAGTCTTATCTTCTGCACCAACCGCGTCGCCCAGACGCGTGATTTCCGCCAAGCCACGGGTGATAATGGTTGCCAGCGTGTTCTCACCCAATCCTTGACCAGCGGCCATACCGCAGGCCAACGCAATGACGTTCTTGCAGGCACCGCCGATTTCGCAGCCGATCACATCGGTGTTGGTGTACGGGCGGAAGTAATTAGTGGCAACTGCCGCCTGAATCATCTTGGCATTGTTCTCATCAGCGCAAGCAATGACCGTTGCCGCTGGCTGCTCCATCGCAACCTCGCGGGCGAGGTTCGGGCCGGACAACACCGCAATACGCTCTGCTGGCAGGTCTGTGACCTCCGCAATTACCTCACTCATGCGCAGATGTGTCTCGCGCTCCACACCCTTGGCCAGGCTGAGCAGAATCGTCTCCGGCCCGATGAAGTCCTTCCAGACCTTGAGGTTGTCACGCAGAGTCTGCGAGGGCACGCCCAGCACCACCACATCCGCGCCCTTCAGCGCGGCCTCTGCATCCGAGGTGGCTTCGATGTTGCGCGGCAGCCCCAGACCAGGCAGGTAGTCGTGGTTCTCGCGGCTGATCTGAATACGCTGTGCCTGCTCCGCACGTCGCGACCACAGCCGTACAGGATTGCCCGCATCAGCAAAAACCTTGGCGAGCGTCGTGCCCCACGAGCCCGCACCCATCACTGAAACCTGCACCATCGCCGCGACCTTCCTCCGTTAGTCTCTAATCTCCGACAAGTCTAGCGAGACGTTCTCACACTGCGATACTAAACTAGGTCGGCGACAAAGGATTGAAAGGGAATTCACGATGATGCACGAAGAGGACAAGGACCTCAAGGGCGATACCTCCGTGACCGGTCGCCTGCGCCAGATTCCAACGAAGCCAGGTCAGGATGTCACCAAGCCGACCTTCGCGGCCGGCGCGGTTCTATGGCGCGGCGATGTCCACAACCCTGAAATCTGCGTGATTCACCGTCCCTCCTACGACGACTGGTCGCTGCCGAAAGGCAAGCTCGACGCCGGCGAGAACCTCATTGCCACCGCTGTCCGCGAAATTTGGGAAGAGACCGGCTACCGCGTCCGTCTGGGCAAGCTCGTCGGCAACGTCTCTTACCCTGTCGCCGGACGCACGAAGCTGGTCTGGTACTGGACCGCTGAGGTTCTAGACGGCGAATTCGAACAGAACTCCGAGGTCAACGAGCTTCGTCGGGTTTCCTGGGACGAAGCCGAGGAGCTGCTGTCCTACGACCTCGACCGCGACGTGCTGGTCAAAGCCCGCAAGCGCATGAACAAGGAACCGGACACCCGTCTCATTCTGGTTCGCCATGGGCGTGCGCACCGTCGCACCAACTGGAACGGCAATGATGCACTGCGGCCACTGGATAAGAAGGGACGTCGTCAAGCGGAACTGCTCGTCTCTGCCCTGGAAGGCTTCCGCCCCGAGCGGATCTACTCCGCCGAGCCCGTGCGTTGCCAGGACACCGTCGCGCCACTCGCCGCAGAGCTGGGCATGCAGGTCACGGTCGACGAACGACTTGGCGACGAGCACTGGATTGCCAACCAGGTTGAGTCCAAGAAGGCATTCGAAGACATTGTCGCGCTAGGCGGAGTCAGCGTCATCTGCTCTCAGGGCATCACCATCCCAGACCTGCTTGCCGCCTGGTCCGCTGAGGGCACCCTGCCCTTCGACGAGGAAATCCTGTGCAAGAAGGGCTCTGCCTGGGTGCTGGGCTTCAACGACGGTGTGATGACCACGGCTGATTACTACGCCTCGGCGCTGCCGGTGAAGTAACCCCTACAACCTCGGATCCATCGGCTCTGACTCCAGCGCCAACACGCCGAAGACAGGGACGTGGATTCGATGCAGAGGCTCGCCCGCCGCTAGACGCTCCAGCGACTCAATGCCGAGGGCATACTCGCGCAGCGCCGATGACTGCTTGTGCTGCAGATTTCGCCGCTTCAACTGCTCTTGACGCTGCGGGTGCAGGTAGTCATGCCCATAAATCATGCGCAGATACTCCCGCCCCCGCACCTTCATGCCGGGCTGCACCTGGCGGTCCACTGCCGCGTTTTCCATTGGCTTGACGACGGCCCCCTCCCCGCCCGACTCTGTCAGTTGCAACCACCACTGCGATGCGGCCTCCACCTGTTCCGGGTCACTGGGGTCGAGGACGAAGCAGCGCGTCTGCCGGTAGATCTTACTGTCAGCTGCTACCAGCTGGTTCGCGATATCCAAGTGCCATGAGTGCGGCTTGTAGTGCCAGGTGGCATCCTCACTTGCCAGCACTTGGAAGGGTGCGAACTGAATCTTGTTGTCGCTGTCGACATTGCGGTTGTAAGCAGCGCGGAACTTCTCGAGCTCGTCCAGAGTCTGTTCTGGAGCGGGACCGCCGACCTCTATTCTCCTGCCGGTAGCTGCCTGCAGAGCGGCCGCGAGCTGTCTGGCAGCACCAATACCGGCGGCAGCAGTGGGTGCATAGATGTCGTCGATAAGCCCTTGTGCCTTGAGATTCCAAGGCAACATTTCGCCGTCGAGCAGGACCCAGTCGCCGAATTGATCGAAAAGCCCGGCGCGCTCTGCGGCCTTGGTCATTTCGTCGAGTGCTGGATTCTTACCTTCGAAGAAGGCGCGTCCGGTACGGGTATATGCGTAGGTGCTAGCACCGAAACGGGTCTTTGCTCCTGGCCGAATCAGGCAGAGCACAGCTCGGGAACCCATGTGCTTTTCCTGACAAATGACCTGGTCAGTGTGTTCAGCGTAGTAGCGGAATGCCTCCTCCGGGTGTTCCAGGAAGCCTTCCCGCTGTGAGGTCGGCGCCGGTGACATGGTCGGTGGCAGGTAAGGAATTCTCTCGGGCGCGAGCGTGAAACGGCTGATGGTTTCCAGCGCTGCAGCCGCGCGGTCACTATCAATGCGGATGCGTCCATGGCGCCCAGTCTGGATACCATCGACGTCTAACACATCAGTGATACGCAGCTCGGACTCCGGTCGGTTGGTGGTCTTGCGGGATGGGGCCTCCCACCACGTCTGCTTTGCATCGACCTGCACGTTCTCTAGTTCGGGATAGCGCAGCGCAGAGAGCTTACCGCCGAATACGCAACCGGTGTCGATGCACATGGTGTTATTGACCCAGCGCAGACGGTCCGCTTCCATGTGGCCATAGACAACACGGGCGGCACCGCGGTAGTCCGCCGCCCAATCCAGACGTTCTGGCAGGCCATTTTCATCGAGCTTGCCAGTAGTCGCACCGTAGAGCGCGAACTCGCGGACTTTTCCAGAGGCCCTGCCATGGAGGTGCTCAGGCAGTCCCGCGTGGGCTACGACCAGGGCTCCGTCATCAAGCACGTAGTGCACAGGCAGGTGGTCGATGAAGTCGCGGACGTCCTTCCGGAACTCCTCACTTTCGCCTGCGAGCTGAGTGAGCGTTTCGGCCAGCCCGTGGCCCGTGGTGACGTTGTGGCCGTCGAGGGCGCGCACCAACTTAGAGTCGTGGTTTCCGGGCACGCAGAGAGCATTGCCGTCCGAGACCATCCCCATGACCAGCTTCAAGACGGCTGGGCTATTGGGGCCGCGGTCAACGAGGTCACCAACGAAAATGGCCTTGCGGCCATCTGGGTGATGAGCATTGCTGCCATCCGCCGAGAGCTCGTAGCCGAGTTTCTCCAGCAGTGCGGTCAGCTCGTCGAAGCAACCATGGACATCGCCGATGATGTCGAAAGGGCCGTGGAGATCGCTGCGATCGACCTTCAGCGGCACACGTTCAATGGTGACGTTGTCGATTTCCTCCGCGGAATTCAAGATGAAAACGTTGTGAATCTTCTCGCGCTTCAGGTGCTTGAGCCCTCGGCGCAGGTCACGGTGCTGACGCTCCAACACCTCCACTCCGAAGTTGCGGTCAGTGCGCTGCCTGTGCCGCTCCTTCACCTCCGCCAACGGAAGATTCAAAACGATAGCAGCACTGAGCGCATGGTGTCTGCGCGCCAGCTTCACGAGCCGGGCGCGGTCCTGCGGTTTCACATTCGTCGCATCGACCACGGTGAGCAAGCCTGCTTCCAGCCGCTTGCCGACGATCGTCTCCAGCAGCTCAAAAGCAGGCACCGTCGCCGCCTGGTTATTCGGATCGTTGGAAACAATGCCGCGACAAGTATCCGAGGATACGACTTCAAACGGGCCGAAGTGTCGTGCCGCAAAGGTCGACTTTCCAGCACCGGAGACACCGACCAGCATGACCAAGCTGAGGTTAGGAAGTGAGATGGTACTCATAGTTAGCTCTCCTCTGCTGCGGTGAAGTCGTAGGAAAAGACCGCCATTTGTGTAGGTTGGCCGTAAGTTTCGTGCACGTCCCCAATACCGTCGAAGTCCACCAGATAACCGAACTTCTCGGCCACGCCCCTGGCCCACTGACGAAATTCCGCGCGGCTGAACTCGAAACGGTGATCGAGGTGCCGGAACTGTCCAGGCTCTAGGTTTGGGTAGCAAGCGTTGTAGTCACTATTTGGGGTGGTGACGATGACATACTGCGGGCGTGCGAGCCCAAAGACGTTGTTCTCCAACGCGGGCAGCCGGTCGGCATCAATGTGCTCGATGACCTCCATCAGGATTGCCACGTCCATGTTCGCAATGCGCTCATCGGCATAGGTGACCGAGGATTGGAAAAGCTCAACCCGCGCGGCTTGGCGCTCCGGCATGCAATCTAGGTTCAGCGCCTTGTGCGCCTTACGAAGCTCCCCCACAGAAACATCGGTACCAACGATCTGCGCGATTCGCGGATTCTCCAGCATCGGCCCCAGTAGCACGCCGGAACCGCAGCCGATGTCGACTACACTGCGCGGGCGCAGGCTAAGTACTTCACGCAGTACTCGCTCTTGGCGCTGTCGATTAAGTGGCTTGGCTGGCTGGTCACCGCGGGGCAGTTCGATTGCAGCGGCTTCCCCAGCGAGCTTCACGACGGCCTCGTTGACCAGGCCTTTTTGATCCGCAAGATAGCGCCCCAGGATTCTCTCCCGCTGTGGGTGCTCCGGTAGCCAGTCCCGCGCACGCGCGGCGAGCTTGTCGATTTCCCGGTCATCGACCCAATAGTGTTTCCCACCGTCGAGGACGGGCAGCAGAATATACAGGTGATTGAGCAAATCGCGGACGGTTGCCCTACCCGAAAGCGTTATCGTCGGTGAGAACTTCTGGCCGGCAATATTGTTCGAAAAATCGCAGGCGACGTTCCACCCCAGCGGTTCGAACAGAGCCCGGATTTCTTCCTCGGTGCCGGGTACCGCGGCGACTGTCGCGGTGAGGTCGCTCGGGGTTTCGTCGTAAGGCGAGGGCTTTTCCATGACCATCGCCGTGGAGAAGACGGACTTCAGCGCCACTGTCATAAGCGATGACGCGGCCCATTGCCGGTCATTGATGTAGCCGGTCAGATTGAACGTATCAGCGCGGTACTGCTTGAGTTTCAGCAGCTCATCGCGGTCAATATCAACCCAAAGGGCTGCCGTGCATTCGGCATCGGTAGCCGTGGGGAAAAAGACTCTGGCAACACCGAACTTTAACTCGGACTCATGCACGCGATCGGGATGCTTTCGCAAAATAAATCCCAAATCGCGTGCCGATTCAGCAGGCGAAGATTCACCGAGCCGAGAGTGTTTAGTGATTGCCAGATACATACGGCAAGTCTAACGCCTACCGCGGATTGGACTAGAGCATTTTTTGACCTACAGCGTCTTCGGCTTATGGGCCGGACGACTCTCCTCGTAGGCCACAATGTCCGCTTCGTTGCGCAGGGTCAGGGAGACGTCGTCAAGCCCTTCCATCAGACGCCAGCGGGTGTAGTCGTCGACCTCGAACGGGAAGACCTGCTCACCGGCCTCGACGGTGCGGGTCTCCAGGTTGACGGTGAGCTCCATGCCAGGGTTAGCCTCCAGCAGCTTCCACAGCAGCTCGACATCGGACTGCTGCATCTGTGCGGCGAGCAGCCCCGCCTTGCCGGCATTGCCACGGAAGATATCGGCGAAGCGGGAGGAGATGACGACGCGGAAACCGTAGTCCATCAGGGCCCACACGGCGTGCTCGCGGGAAGAACCGGTACCGAAGTCCGGCCCTGCTACGAGGACGGAGCCCTTTGCGTATTCCGGACGGTTGAGCACGAAGTCGGACTCGTTGTTGCGCCAGTTGCTGAACAGGCCATCCTCGAATCCGGTGCGGGTGACGCGCTTTAGGTAGACAGCCGGGATGATCTGGTCAGTGTCGACGTTGGATCGCTGCAGGGGAACGCCGACGCCGGTGTGAGTATCAAACTTTTCCATAGTGAAAGGTCCTTAGAAGTTCTGCTTGGGTCTGTTGTACAAAGATCGGCAGTGAGAGTCAGTTAGAGATCAGCCGGTGCTGCGAAGTGACCGGCGACGGCAGTGGCTGCGGCGACAGCCGGGCTGACCAGGTGGGTACGACCACCCTTGCCCTGACGGCCCTCGAAGTTGCGGTTGGAGGTCGAAGCGCAACGCTGGCCCGGGGTCAGCTGATCCGGGTTCATGCCCAGGCACATGGAGCAGCCCGGCATACGCCATTCGGCGCCTGCCTCTTCGAAGATCTTGCCCAGTCCCTCTTCCTCAGCCTGCGCACGGACCTTTGCGGAGCCCGGCACGATGAGCATCTGGACGCCGTCGGCAACCTTGCGGTCCTTCAGCACGTCGGCGACGGCGCGCATGTCCTCGATGCGGCCGTTGGTGCAGGAACCTACGAAGACCACGTCGACCTTGACGTCGCGCATCGGGGTGCCCGGCTTCAGATCCATGTACTCCAGTGCGCGTTCGGCCGCGATGCGGTCGGAGTCCTCAGCGATGAACTCCGGATCTGGCACGGTCTCCCCCAGCGGCACGCCCTGGCCAGGGTTAGTACCCCAGGTAACGAATGGAGTCAGCGCGGAACCGTCGATTTCAACGACCTTGTCGAACTTCGCGTCCTCGTCAGTAACCAGGGACTTCCAGTATTCGACTGCCTCGTCCCACTGCTCGCCCTGCGGCGCGTGCGGGCGGTCCTTCAGGTATTCGAAGGTGGTCTCGTCCGGAGCAATCATGCCGGCACGGGCACCGGCTTCGATGGACATGTTGCAAATGGTCATGCGGGCTTCCATCGACAGCTTCTCGATGGCCTCGCCGCGGTACTCAATAACGTGGCCCTGACCACCGCCGGTGCCAATCTTGGCGATAATCGCCAGAATCAAATCCTTGGCGGTAACACCATCCTGCAGTTCGCCGGTGACGTTGACCGCCATGGTCTTGAAAGGCTTCAGCGGCAGGGTCTGGGTAGCCAGAACGTGCTCAACCTCCGAGGTACCGATACCGAAGGCCATAGCACCGAAAGCACCGTGGGTTGCGGTATGCGAGTCACCACAGACGACGGTGGTGCCCGGCTGAGTCAGGCCCAGCTGTGGGCCGACGACGTGCACGATACCCTGTTCGCGGTCGCCCATCGGATGCAGGCGGATACCGAACTCCTCGGCGTTCTTGCGCAGTGTGGCAATCTGGGTACGAGAGGTCGGCTCCTCAATCAGATTGATTTTGCCGCCGGCGACAGTGGTCGGAACGTTGTGGTCCTCGGTTGCGATGGTCAAATCCGGGCGGCGTACCTTGCGCCCTGCCAGACGGAGGCCATCAAAAGCCTGCGGCGAGGTAACCTCGTGGACGAGGTGCAGATCGATATAAATCAGATCTGGTTCGCCGTTGTCGCCTTGCTTGACTACGTGGTCATGCCAGACTTTCTCGGCCAGAGTCTTCGGGCTGGTGTCCGTGGTGCGCATAGTGGGTGAGCCGCCTTCCGGATATATCTCTTTTATCTCAAGGAATGAGATGTTAATATCATGGCATGGGACAGATTAGCACATCCGAGACGCCAGCTCTAAGTGGCATTAAGGTTCTCGACCGTTCGGTACTCATTCTCAAGTCTGTTGCAGAAACTCCACGCACCCTCGCCGAGCTCTGTGACGACACCGGCCTGCCCCGCGCCACCGCCCATCGGCTGGCCACGGCGTTGGAAGTACACCGCCTTGTCACCCGCACTCCGGACGGCCGCTGGACGACGGGCCCCGGCCTCACCGAGATCACGCCTGTCACAACCGACCTGCTTGCCGACGCCGCAGCGCACATCCTGCCGAAGCTAGTAGAGGTAACCGGAGAGTCCGTGCAGCTCTACCGTCTCACCGGCGATACCCGCACCTGTATTGCCTCCATGGAGCCCGCCACCGGACTGCGCAACACCGTGCCAGTTGGCTCTCGCATGCCGCTAACCGCCGGCTCCGCCGCACGTGTTCTCCTGGCCTTTGGCCCGGCCAACCTCGCTGAGCGAATGCTTCCCGACGCCGACTTCAACCAACAGGACCTCGACGACTGCCGACGTCTCGGCTGGTCCGAGTCCATGGGTGAGCGCGACCCCGCACTTGCCTCCGTCTCCGCCCCGGTTTTCGACAGCAACCAGCGCATGATTGCAGTCCTATCCGTCTCCGGCCCCGTGGAGCGCATGACTCCGTCGCCCTACGAATGCTGGGGCGCAAAGGTTCTCGGCGCCGCTGAAGAGATGAGCTCCCGACTGTAATGCCCGCTTACCGTCACCTTGTCCTTCTTCTGTCCATGTTCGCGGCGGTCGGTTCGTCCGTCGTTCACATGGGTGTGCCTTTTCTCATCCCATCCCTACAGGAAAACGGCTTAAGCCTCTCCGCCGCCGGCCTCGTCGCAGCAATGCCGGCGGCCGGTATTGTCTTCACGCTCATCGCCTGGGGCTGGTTTGTCGACCGCTATGGCGAACGCGCAGCTCTGTTCGCCGGCCTGACCTCTACTGCCTTAACGACGGGGCTTGCGGCGCTAGCTTCGTCGTCAAGCCCGGCTCTGCTCGGGGCCACGCTCTTTCTCGCCGGGTGTGCGGCGGCGAGCGTGAATTCGGCATCCGGCCGCGTGGTGTCGGGCTGGTACCCACCGCATCAGCGCGGCACTGCGATGGGCATTCGCCAAATGGCTCAGCCCCTCGGCGCTGCACTATCAGCGGTAACCCTGCACCCTCTCGCGCAGAATTACAGCATCGGAGTCGCACTCGCGATGCCCGCAATCCTGTGCGCCGTGCTGGCGTTGCTTGTACTGATAGGCGTGAAGAATCCCCCTCGCCCTGATGCCTCGAACCCCACCGTCACGGCCAGCCCCTACCGGGACGGCAAGTACCTCGTGCGCATCCACATCGCCTCGGCGCTGCTGTCCTGGCCGCAGTCGATGATGGGTGCCTACATTCTGGTGTGGTTGCTGTCTGTGGGGTACTCCGATGGCACGGCGGGCACAATTGTGATGGTCTCGCAGCTGCTCGGTGCCGGATCGCGAGCACTGATGGGTGTGGTCTCTGACCGAGTGCGATCTCGCATCCGCCCCTACCGCTGGGTCTCGGGTGCGACCTTTGTTTTGGCTGTCGCAATGATGATTGCCAGCTGGGCTGATTGGCGCACGCTTGGAACTTTGCTGGTCTGCGCACTGGCCGTTGCTGTAGTCAGCCCGAATGGACTCGCCTTCACCGCAGTTGCTGAATACGCAGGCCCCTTCTGGTCCGGACGCGCTATGGGTACGCAGAACACGTTCCAGAACATTATCTACGCTGCAACGCCTCCGGTTTCGGGTGCGATTGTGGCCGCTGCGGGCTTCCCCGCGCTGTTTGCCGTCACGGCTCTGTTCCCCGCCGCCGCGCTGGGTATTGCGCCACGAGAAGACCAGAACCGCAACGGGCGGGTGCGGGTCGAGCTTGACTAGCTAGCTCCGCGCCCACCAAACAAATCGAGCCACGCACGCTACCCAGTGCACAGCCAGCAAACACAGCAGCCCAGCGCTAACCACGTATAGCCACTGCACGCCGGTAATGTCACCCAGGCTGTGCGTACCAAGACTCAGAGTGCCCACGGGGAAGGTTGCACCCCACCAACCAGGGCTATAGCCGGCCCAACGGATTACGGCGCGGGTGAATCGTCGTAAAGCAATGACGGCGAGGAAGACACCGACGATGAGCACAGCGGTGCCGTAAGCAACAGCGAAGGTTCGGTTGAAAAGCAGCTGCGCAGCAGCCGTGGACTGACCGACCAGCCCGAGCGGAATCCAGGCAGTACCGGCGATGGAATCGGGGATGCGCATGGCGCCAGAGAACAGCGCGACGTAGCAGCGTACGAAAACCGGCAGAACCGTAATCAGCGCCATCCAAAAGAGTATTTGTGCGCAGACGTGATAGAACGTGCCGTAGTCAACGCTCAGCTGCGCGCCACTTGTCGCCGCCACCATCGGGGCGACTAGCGCGAGGCCCCACTGAAAAGTTGGTTCGCCTTCGAATCCTCGCAGCTGACGAAGGCTGACGTAGATAGCCAGCGGCGCACCAATCCACCAGGACACCAGCTGCCACGATGAGTTACTAGATAGCGCAGTCGCAGCACTACCGAGAGCCATGATGCCCATCGAGAGCATGCCCCACGGTGCCATCAACTTCGAGTGGAAAGGCGGGTTTCGAAGACGCAACCAGCCAACCACTATGAAACCGAGAATGCCTACTGCCACGATGAGAAGCAGCTCCGGAACCATCGGCACGTCATGAATGTGCGCAAGCGTAGCGAAGATGGACGTACCCATCAGAGATCCTGCCCACGCGGGCCCGGCGGGCGCAAGCACATCACTGCGAGGAGAGTCGGTCATGCCCATACCGTATTTGCGCTTGCTGCAGTCACAGATATCACGAAACTCTGTGAGGGGTACCATAGATGCATGTACCCCTCCGCTGTAGCCGAGCTCGATGCACTTCTCACCGTCGCCCGTGCGGGGTCGATCTCGAAGGCTGCGCGTGAGCTCGGCACCAACCAGCAGACCATGTCCGCACGCATCGCACGGGCGGAGAAAGCGCTGGGAATCACCGTCTTCGAACGCTCCCCCTACGGCGTCTCGCCTACGGAAAAAGGGCAAGTGCTTATCGACGCCCTCCCAGACCTCCTCGCCGCCTGCCACAGGTTTTCGGGCATTGCCGCCAGCTTGCGTTCCGACGATGTTCCCCGCCACCTCACCCTTGCGGTGTCCAATACTGTCGCTGAGCTCTACTACCCCGGCTGGGCCGCCGAGTTCCACCGGCAACATCCCGCAGTCAAACTGTCGATGGTGCAGGCAAACTCCCGGGAGGTCCGGCAACTAGTAGCCGACAGTGCGGTGGACTTTGGTCTGGTAGAGGGCGAGGCTGGTCGGCACGACCTCGAAGAGCGGATCATCGGCACCGATGAGCTGGTCCTCGCTGTGCCGACGGGGCACCCGTGGACTGAGCGGGCCGAGATATCCATCGAGGAACTGCGCACTACCCCGCTGGTTATTCGCGAACCCGGTTCCGGCAGTAGAAAGGTCGTGGAAGATACACTGGGGAATCTCGCCGAACCCGCGGGAGAATTTGGTTCCCTTTCGGCACAGCGTGCTGGCATGATTGCGCTGGCAGCGCCAACAATCATCGCCCGCGGCGCAATTCGCGATCAGGTAACGCTCGGGCGCATCGTCATCGTCCCCACCCGCACCCGTTTTACTCGCAATCTCAGCGTAGTTATGCGTCGCGGCAGTGAAGCTAGTGGGGACATTTCGGAATTTATCCGCATTGCAAGTCCTATACTTAGCAAGCATGAGCAATCCCAATGATGAACTCTTTTCCTCTGACCGCTATGATGCCGGCATCCAAATTCGCCGCGAGGTGATGGGCGACGAATTCGTCGATGCCGCCCTCTCTCGCAACGCCGGCTCCGACGGAGAGACCCTGCAGAAGCACATCACCGCCACCGTCTGGGGCTCCGTCTGGAGCCGTGAAGGACTGGCCAAGCGTGATCGCTCCCTGCTCAACATTGGAATGCTCGTCGCTCTGCGCGCCACCGAAGAATTGCGCGGCCACATCAAGGGTGCCCTCGCCAACGGCCTGACCCGCACCGAGATCACCGAAGCCATCGTCCACGCTTCCGGCTACTGCGGCGCACCGGCCGCACTGTCCGCGATGAAGGTCGCGCAGGAAGTGCTCGTTGCTGAGCTCGGACCGCTTGACGACGACGATCGGTAGGTAGCCCACGGGCTCGCAGGCCCCGGTCGCCGCGTAAGCACATCAGTGATGCGGCGCAGCAGCCACGACAGCGGCAGGGCAAAGGCAGCGGTGACGATTGCCACTGCCAACATCGAGCCTTGGAAGGTCTGATAGCCCATCAACGTCATCACCCAGTCCATGACCAGCACGTGGACGAGGAAGAACTCGTATGAGACCTCTCCCAACCAAATCATGGCTGGATGACGAAGCCACCTAACCTCCGTACCCAGCGCAATCGGGGCCACGAATGCACCAGCGGACAGGCCATACAGCGTGGTCTTCCACAACGCCTGGTCGACATCATCCGGCACCAAGGTTGCTGGCCCCACGTGGGTGGTTGTGGATAGGAAAAACAGGACTAGCGCTATCAGCCAGCTGGCCGCCAAATTGACGCGCCAGCCAACTTTTCGCCCGTAGGCCAGCAGCATACCGATGGCGAACCAGTCGAAATACGCCATCGGCCACAGCCGTGCCACTACCGGCAGCAGCTCTTCTTGATGCGACAGCACAGTCCAGACCGGGCCAATGAGACCAAAACCAATAATGATGGCCAACGTTGGGCCAGGTCGCAGGCGCCCCTTAGTAATCGTCCAGATGCCAAGTCCCACCAGTGGCAACACCAGGTAGAAGCCGACTTCCACCACCATCGACCACATCTGCGGCAAGCCCGGGTGGATCCAGCCGAATTGGAGCGTCTGAGTAAAAGACATCGACCGCAGCCAGCCCTGCAAACCCCCACCCGATGGTGGCGGGTCATCTGCGGCATGAATGAGGAATGCCGCAGTAACCACAATCCAGTAGGCCGGCAGAACTCTCTTCGCGCGACTGGTGAAGTACTTCCGCAAGTCCGGTCGATTCGCAGGGACGTCGTCAGGCGAACCGAGCCAACGCCCTGTGAGCAGAAACGCACTGAGCACGAAGAAGATGGTGACGCCAATTTCGAATCGACCGTTGAGACGCCCCCACCAATCGTCCGTGTAATGTCCAGTCCAGAACGCGGCATGCGTAAGCAGGACACCGAACGCACCGATGGCTCGAATGCTGGTCAGCTCCGGAACGTAGGAGGACTTGGCCGAATTCATGCCAATTTTTTATGACTGCAAACTACTTGGCGTGCTCGTTTTGGCACAAGCCCGGTCTACAAAATCTTGCTACCTCAGTACACACCCCGGAAACTGTTCTGTGACCAGCGAGGTTCAAATATTGATGCGGAAGGTCTGGTTCCCCTACCGTGCTCAGCAATCCTATCCAGCTAGCGGGGGCATTGTCCCAATCGCGAGTTGGAAATAAAAGTCGAAGTGCTTCTGCTTCTCGTAGAAGCGGAGGAAACACTCATGCTGAAAGCGGGTTACTTTTTGGGTATCCGTATGTCTATATACGGTAACGGGAATTGGGTTCTTGCCGTTTTTAAGACAGATCTAGACGATCATCATGTGAAGAAAGATTATGGTTTTTCCCATATTTTCTCTCGATAAGAACCATCGCTTCGAGAATTTTTACGATAACTCTATTAGTCGAGATGGAAGCGCATTTTTCTTCAGCTCGTCTTAGCTCTGGAAGGGTAGACTTTATCCATACTTTTGCTGCTGGAGCATTGTCTATCTCTTCTTCACGGAGAACTGACTCCAGGATGTCAATGACATCGTGGAGCGACAAGTCCGTTTCAGGAGGAAATTTTGCCATTGCATCTCTCCAGAGTTCGTGTTTCTTTAATGGTGAACCTAGTTGAGGGAAAAGCATGAAGAGAATAGCAGTTGCATCTATCGCTTCCTTTTTTCGCTGTGTTTTGGCCTAAGCGGAGTTGCTGCGGCATCGCCTTCTGCCGAAACAGCAAATGGCATGGCTGCCACTACTCTAGCCGGGAATGACCTATACGGAAGAGTAATCAGTGTGCACTTATCAGCGAACGACTGTGAGACGGCTAAGTTTCGGTACTGGCTTGTAACCGATGCATTTGGCTCAGTTACGTGCATCCCAGACCCTAATAACGATGGAGATTGGTTACTCATCACTACGTAAGCACGTTATACGCGTTATACGCGAGATTCTTCACTCGCGTATCTATGAACTGTGCCAACGAAGTACCCAGTTTCCTGTGCTATCGCTCGGATGGTTAGGCTCCTGGCACGTAGCTCGCGTACGCGTTGGCGTTTTTCAACTGCTCGAGCGAGATAGCTCGCTCTTGGCTCGCTTGTACAATTAGAAATTGCACGGGTAAATACTCCGGTTTTTCAGCAAGTTCCCGAACTGACCACCCCTTTCGTGGATAACCCGGATATCTATTTCTTGGATCCCTACTCATGGCCAGCCTCAATCCATTTGTCGGTTTCAGCTCTTCTTCCTTGACGTTTGCTACGAGATTCTCTCCCTCGTGCGCTTTGGATGGTGCTAAAGGTTTCTTCGTAGATTGCTGAGCCGTCTGCTCACATGCGTGAGCGGTTGACGATCCATCAGTGGATAGATCGGGCAATCTGGTCGACTTCGCGTGTGGAAAGTGGTCCGCTGAAGAGTTCTGGTTCATGGATTGCGCTGCGGTTTGGATAGCGAGACCAAGCCCATCGGGGTCGCCGAGGTGGTGGCGGATTTCGAGATAGGCTCAGGTGCGTGCTGATTCGAATAGTGCGCAGTTGCGGCCTAGCCCGACCAGATTTTGCAGCGGGTTTTCTTCCAGGACTTCGGTGGCATGAAGCCGGTTTCGGTCAGCCAGAAGGCTAGTTCATCAAGTGTGTAGAGTTCGACAGCGCTCAGAATATACTGCGCAAATGCGTGCACCGGCTGCAATCTCAGAGTCGAAGGTCGGACAAGAAGTACTCCTCGCTGAGCTCAGCTCATTTGAAGACAGCAATGAGTAGTGAGTCCACGGACTCGTAAGTTGACCTTCACATGCACGGTGCTACAGAAAAATCATCCGTGAAATTCACCGTCGGGGAACGCGTCAGCCCACGTGCTTTCATCCCTGCCAAGCGCATCAATAATCTTTTCAATGAGCCCGGCATGAGCCTTGATGTCGAGCGCAGGTGGATCCGGCATCGTAATACAGTCTCTCGGATTGAACGTATCGAGATACTTCTCAGCCCACGAGATCCACGGGCTGTCAGGCTCAATTCGCTTCACATATTCGAGATAGGAACACACCGCTTCAAACTTTTTTAACTCCTGAGAGCGCTGATACAACGCGTTGAAATAGAAATCCTTCGCGACAGTCTTCGCAGCGATTGGCTTAGCGAACTCATATTGCTTCGCTCGGAGCGCCCTCTCTCTGCCCGCAATCTCATAATCTGTCTTCTTCCAGAATTCTCGAATTTGATGCCACTTGAAATAGGCCTCAATGCCGTCGGCAAACGCTTCTGAGTTCTTCTTCGAATCACGAGCGGACATCCCTCGAAATTCAAGGACAAGTTGACCATTCGGGATTTTTTCCCAGAAGCGCCTCATCTTTTCGCCCTCGTGCCAACGGTTGTGATAATCGATTTCATCTTGTGTTGGCTCACGCTGCACACGGTTATATCTCTCGCGGAACTTGAGATCTTGAAGATCGAAATCAAAGCCGAGCTTAACTGCACGAAGCACTTTCTCTTTAGACCATGAGTCGTACCAAGTCTCTAGTTCTATCCGGCCACCGTTCAGTTCAATCTCTGTGAAGAGCACATGCAAAACTCGCTTAATCCGCAATTGCACATCGGAACTAAACTGCCTCTTGTAGTATCCAAACGCTTCGACAGCTTTCTTATTGTATTTCGCCACGCGTTTATCGCCACGTAAAATCTCCCTCCACCCAACCAGTTTCATTGGCTCAATAGAGATAACAGCGGCCTTGAATCGGGGCTTCTCCTGGCCATATACGTAGGTACTTCCTGCGTAGTCAAAAACGTGGCCATCTTCCAACCAAGACCTATCACGGGATAGTTTCGCCGCCGCCGGTAACCAGAAGTCGCGAATCTCACCGGCCGAGGCCACGATTGTGAAAACGTCGAGGTCTGACTCTCCAATACCATGGCGTATTCGAGCCATGTAAGGAGTTAAATCAACTTCAGGCTCGTCGGGTTTTGGCGTTGGTTTTGGTTTTCTCAATGTGGAGGGTACCGGTGGCTCCTTCGCCGCCGTGTTCTTCCGCCGCTTCTTATTGACTACAAGCGCTTCGGTACCGGCGTAAACCCTCTCACCACGTTTTGTAGCTACAGCCTTCCACTTATCACCGTGACCTGAAATCTTGACTAACTTGTGCCCCTCTAGCATGCGCGCTGTATTCTTATAAAATTCATGCGGAGGGTCACCGGCGCAACCATCCACGATCCATCCAAGAATCTTCTTCTGTCTGCTGGTTAGCTCTTTCGCAGCCATACCTCTATTGTCACCCACCCCAATAGCAGCGAAAAAGAGTTTCTTGCTGCTAACCCTGTAATTGTCATGGAATAGGGTTGAAGGACATTTGAAAAGGCAAAATCCCGATTCGCATTCAGCCGAATCGGGATCCCGTGTCGCAAATTCCGTTTTCATGAACTGTCTAGGTCAGAAAAGCGAAACTGCCACTTTGTACCCCGTACGGGATTTGAACCCGTGTTACCGCCGTGAGAGGGCGGCGTCCTAGGCCGCTAGACGAACGGGGCTTAGAACTTTTCATCCGCGCGCTGCGGACTTGTTAAACAATACACTAGACGTGGATAGTAACTGCAAATCCGCAGGTTAAGGCATTAAATCCCTAGCGTTTTCGCATTGTTGGCCAGCTCGTTTGCAAGCTCCGCTTCATCCATTTTTCGCAAGGCCGCAACCTCGGCGACAGTTTCCCGCAACGCAGCGACTACCTCTGCAGCGACCGCTTCCACCGCGTCACCGCTTCCAGGCTCGCGCGGAAGGTCTGTCTCCAGCAAGAGCCTATCGACGGGCACCTGCGACACATAGGCCCGTTCGCGCTTTGTCCGCAACATGAGCGGGTTGACGGAGATATAACCACCGGCGCGGATCAGCCGCGTCAGTTCATCGCTAGTGCCACCGAAGCGGTGAAAGATGGGCACGAAGGTCTCGCCTGGTGCGACGCTGGAGCTGGTGTCCAAACGTGGTTCGATTAGGCCAAGCACCACACCAGCACTCCGAACCGTGTGAATGGACAGGATATGTGACAGGCTCGAGGCTTGGACAGCATCGAGGATGCCGGTGAGGACATGGATTTGAGTCTCGGCGGGAACGTCGTCAAGCCTGCGGGGCGCGAAGTCCAAGCCGATCTCACCGACGAAACGGGTGTGTGGAAGGGCCTCGCGAAATATCTCAAGCTCGCGCTCGTAGTTGCCGTCGATATACCACGGGTGATAGCCGACTGCGGCCATGGGGAGATTTTCGCGCTCTAGCTCGACAAATCCGGAGGGGCGGACTGTCTGCGCGATGATCTCCACGCCTTCCTGCGCAATATCGGCTTTGAAGCACTCGCGCGAAGCCGGTGGCAGGAAATCGTAGTGAAAGTGGGTATCGATGAGCCGCATCATTTTTCCGTTGGTGGCTGGTTTTCGTCGGCCGGACCGCCGATGCGCGGGGCCAGCGGGGTTTCCTCGAACCCGAGCAGACGGCGAATGACCTTTCCGGCCAGCATCTGCCCCATGATTGGCGGTATGTAGCTCATGGTACCGAGGGTTTCCGCCTTGGTACCGCTGCCCTTGTCCGCAATTCTCACTGGCTCTTCGGATGAGTACAGCACCTCAAGACCGCGAATGCGTCGGCGGATACACACCTGACGGACGACCTTCGCCAGCGGACAGACCTTTGTCTTATTGATTTTCGAGAAGGTCAGCCGAGCTGGGTCGAGCTTATTTCCGCCGCCCATAGCGGAAATGAGGTGGACACGATTTTCCGCGCACCACTGCGCGATCTCAATCTTGCCGGTGACATCGTCGATAGCGTCGATGATGTAATCCGGACGCGGGAACTGCTCGAAGGTCTCCGCCAGGTTTTCGCGTGTGAGAAAAATCTGGCGGGCATAGGTCGTACAATCCGGGTTGATATCGGCAACCATCGCCTCCATGACCTCGGCTTTGACCCGGCCAATCGTGGAGACAAAAGCCAGCGCCTGACGGTTGAGATTGCTCGGCTCCACGACATCACCGTCGATCAAGATGAGGTTGCCCACGCCGCCTCGGGCAAGAGCTTCGGCACAACTCGACCCCACGCCTCCGAGTCCGACAACCATGACGGTAGATTCAGCTAACGTTTCTAGCCCCTCCTCCCCTAGGAGAAGCTTCAGTCGTGCGAAACGTTCACTGGTCATAGTCGCCCCTGGTCATAGTCGCCTCGATTCTTAAAAAACAAAAACTCCCCAGCCGACTGACTGGGGAGTAACTTTGTACCCCGTACGGGATTTGAACCCGTGTTACCGCCGTGAGAGGGCGGCGTCCTAGGCCGCTAGACGAACGGGGCTTAGAACTTTGCAGTTAGTGAATACATTCAACAATGAACTTCTTCACTGCTGGCCTACCAGGACTCGAACCTAGAATGACGGTACCAGAAACCGTAGTGTTGCCAATTACACCATAGGCCAATAAAGACTGGCGCTTTCACGCTGTCTTTGTACCCCGTACGGGATTTGAACCCGTGTTACCGCCGTGAGAGGGCGGCGTCCTAGGCCGCTAGACGAACGGGGCTTAGAACTGAATCCAACCCAACTGAGTGAGCGAATTCCGCTGGCCTACCAGGACTCGAACCTAGAATGACGGTACCAGAAACCGTAGTGTTGCCAATTACACCATAGGCCATCGCTGCTGAACGCAACGAGGAATAATATAGCCAATTCGCGCTAACAAGAGCAAATCACCTGGTCAAAGGCTCGTTTAAATTCGCGAGTTCCCCACAGCCCACCTCAGCAGTGCATATAACTAACGCAGTCCCAGATCGAAAGCCCATTCGATCGCAGCTCAAAGCCGAACCGCCCTTCAGGAGACACTTCGTGGTGAAGCGGCTGGTAAACAGCCGACACACACCAAAAAACCAGACCTGAAAGGCAGGCACCATGACTTCCCCAACAACGACGGCAACAACCGCCCCCATCACGCTCGAGCTGGAGTTCTCCGACATCACGGAGCAAATGAACGGCACCATCGGTCGTGTCATCGGCACTGTCACTATCCGTCAGTTCGCGAAAATCATCTCGGCCCTTAACCTCGACGCCAACCCACGCGTGTCCCGCACCGGCCGCATCACCGATGCCATCATGGAAACCATCGACACCACACCGGAGCTCTTCGCCTACAAATCCAAGGGTGTGCTCCTGGCCTCCACTCAGTTCACCAGTGAAGACAATCTCTACCGCTTCACCTTCAGCAACCGTCGCATCGAAGGCATCCTCGACGGCGGTCACAACTCGCTGGCTATCGCACTGTTCGTTCTGGGCAAGCTCACTCCACCACCTAGCCGCAAAATCAAGACGTGGTCCGAAATGAAGGAGGTCTGGTCGGAGCGTACGGAAGAAATTGAGGAATTGCTTGCCGACGAAAGCCTCACCGAGCTCGATGCCCGTGTTCCGGTAGAGGTACTCGTGCCCGGCGCTCGGGACGAGGACACTGTGCAGGACTTCTCCGATGCACTGCTCGATATCTGTGCCGCCCGCAACAACAATGCGGAGCTCAAGGCGGAAGCAAAGCTCAATCGCGCCGGCTACTTTGACGATCTGAAGCATGCCCTGCCTCAGGGAATTAGCGACAACGTGCAGTGGCGCACCAACGATACTGGTCGACTAAAGGTGGGCGATGTCATCGCTATGGCGTGGATTCCGCTGTCTTGTATTGACCTGCCGAAGGATGCCGACGGGAAGCAGATTGAAGCACCGACCCCCACCAGCCTCTACTCCGGCAAGGCCAAGCTGCTTGACCGCTTCGAGGATGTCATGAGCTCACCGGAGGTCACTAAGCCCAGCACTGAAAGCATCAATGAGCGCACCGAAGAGGTCGTTCTCTACAACGAGAAGGTCCGCAGCGCATTGAACCTCACGCGTGACTTCATCGATATTTTCGAGCGCATCAACGCAGAGCTACCCGATCTCTACAACAAAAGCGGCGGTAAATTCGGCGGCATTGATGCTGTTGACAAGGCCAATAAGAAGAATCCGCGGACCGGCAAGACTCCACAGAAGTACTCGAAGTTCTACCGCCAGCCCATCGGCTACGCGATTCCGGACGGGTTCATCTACCCGCTCGTGTACGCCTTTGCCGCACTGCTCAAGCGAAACGAGGACGGCACGGTCCACTGGGGAACCGACTGGCACGATTTCTTCAACAACCACATGGGGTCGCTGGTCAAGGATTACCGCGAAACCTCCATGAATATGCTGAACCGCGACCCGCAGAAGGTGGGCAAGGAAGCGGGCTCTTACACGAACCTGCTTCGCTCAGCCCAGCTCGCGCTCTTTACTGAGCAGCAGTAAAAGGAGTGACCTCGAGCGCCTTGCGCAGTCGGCCCAGGCTGCGGCTGCGACCAAGCAGCTCCATGGACTCGAACAGCGGCGGCGATACCTGCGCACCAGTCACGGCCACGCGCACCGGGCCAAAAGCCTTGCGTGGCTTCAGCTCCAGGTCCTCGATGAGGGCCTTCTGAAGTGCAGTTTCAAGCTTCTCGGTGACGAAGTCCTCTTCGCTGAGCGGCTCCACAGCTGCAATGGAGGCCTCCAGGACAGCGACGGCGTCTTCCTTGAAGTTACGGCGTGCCGAGCGCTCATCGAAGGTGAACTCGTCCTCTTCCACAACTAGGAACTTCGAGAGGTCCCAGGCGTCGGAAAGCGTCTTCACACGGGTCTGCAGCAGCGTTGCCAGGAAAGCGAACTTATCCGCCGGGTAGTCGGCCGGGAAGTCAAAGTGGCTTTCCAGGTACGTGCGCAGACGCTGCTCGAAGTCGTTCGGATCGAGCATGCGGATGTGGTCCGCGTTGATAGCGTCGGCCTTCTTCTGATCGAAGCGAGCCGGGTTGGACAGCACATCGTGGATATCGAAGGCCTTGACCATCTCGTCCATCGTGAAGATGTCCTGGTCGCCGTCCATAGACCACCCCAGCAGTGCCAGGTAGTTCAGCAGACCCTCGCGGATGAAACCGTTATCGCGGTGGATGAAGAGATTGGACTGCGGGTCACGCTTGGACAGCTTCTTATTACCCTCGCCCATAACGAACGGCAGGTGACCGAACTCCGGGGTGAACTTGGCGACACCGATGCGCTTCAGCGACTCGTAGAGAGCGATCTGGCGCGGGGTCGATGGCAGCAGGTCCTCACCACGCAGGACGTGAGTGATCTCCATCAGGGCGTCATCGACCGGGTTAACCAGGGTGTAGAGCGGTTCACCGTTGGAGCGAGCAATGACGAAGTCCGGAACCAGGCCGGCCTTGAACTCGATACGACCGCGCACGAGGTCGTCGAAGACAATGTCCTCGTCTGGCATGCGCAAGCGAATCACCGGCTTGCGACCCTCTGCACGGAAGGCTTCCTTCTGCTCCTCGGTCAGGTTACGGTCGTAGTTGTCGTAGCCCAGCTTCGGGTCACGGCCGGCTGCCTTGTGGCGCTCCTCAACCTCTTCAGCGGTGGAAAAGGCCTCGTAAGCTTCACCAGCGTCAATGAGGCGCTGCAACACATCGGCGTAGATGTCCTTGCGCTGCGACTGGCGGTACGGGCCGTGCGGGCCGCCGACGTCGATGCCCTCGTCCCAGTCAATACCGAGCCAATTCAGGGCCTCGATGATTGCCTGATAGGACTCTTCGGAGTCGCGAGCGGCATCGGTATCTTCGATGCGGAAGACCAGCTTGCCACCAGTGTGACGGGCATATGCCCAGTTGAACAGGGCGGTGCGGATGAGGCCAACGTGCGGGGTACCGGTTGGCGACGGGCAAAAGCGTACGCGAACATCTGACATGCTTTCCCACGATACCCGCCCTCCCACCTGCAGGCATGCATAGGGTTTTACATAGGGTTACAGAGTCCATTCCCCAGCCACTTCGCCGGCGTATCCAGCGGCGCGCAGCCGCTCAACCCAGCTGCGCAGTGGCGCCTCACCGGTGCCCGGCGCGCCGCGGCCTGGGAAATCGGCAATCTGGACGTGCGCCGGCAGACTCACTCTTCCGGTCTCCACATCAGCGAGCCAAGCATCCACATCGATGCCATTGGCCGCAAAATGGTAAAAGTCCGCGAGCACGCCAGCACCAGTCTGTTGCGCTAACTCCTCGGCCTGCCAGGGATCTGTAATGGGGTAATCGTCCATCCCGGACAGCGGCTCAATCAACGCGCGAACGCCGCTGAGCTCCAGCTGTGCAGTAATCTCGGTCAGCCTTTGCAACTGCAAGTCCGTTAGCTCCCCCGAGCGCCCCAGCAGCACGTTAGAGCATTTCAGCCCCGTGGCTCGCGCGATCTGGCTAACTGCCTCCAGGTGCCCCGTGGGCAGCCCGTCTGTATCGAGCACTCCTCTCTGCCCCGTTGCCATGTCCCCTCCCCACAGGTTCATGGCATAAAGACCAAGGCTGTCGTCAAAGAGGTTACAAAAAGCGGAAACCTCATCGGGTGCGGGCACTGCGAGGTCAAATGGCCACCAGAATTCCACGGCCGCGTAGCCGTCGTCACGCGCGGCGTTGACGGCGTCGTGCGGGGACATGTGTGCGTAGACCGTAGAACAGTTAATAATGGTGCTCATGACCAAAACGGTAGTAGTAACTGGTGGCGGCGCGGGCATTGGTCGCGAAATTGCTCTGACTTTCGCCGCCGATGGCTGGCACGTGCATATCTGCGGCAGGCGTATCGACGCGCTCGAGACTGTTGCCGCCGAAGCGGACAACATCACCTACTCCAGGTGTGACATCACCGACCCAGAGCAGGTCCGTGCGATGTTTGAGAACGCGCAGGTGGCTACGGGAACCATCGATGTTGCGGTGCTCAATGCGGGGCTGCCCGGCACGCCCGCGGAGTTTGGAGAGACCGACATTGAAGACTTCCGGGCGGTCATCGATACGAATGTGGTCGGCTCGTACCTGTGTGCACGCGAGGCTTTTTCGCGGATGAAGGCGGGGTGCGAGAGGAAGACAGGGCAAGCGGGCGGCCGAATCCTGGTCAATTGTTCTATCGCGGCGCAGGTGCCGAGAGCGCACACGGCGGCGTACGCGACGTCGAAAAGCGCGCTTGCCGGAATGACCCACGTGCTTGCCCTCGACGGACGCGAATACGGCATTACGGCAACGCGCATTGATATTGGCAATGCGCAGACTGACCTGTTGGGGACGTTCACAGGCAGCGAGCCGATGTTCGATGCCAAGCAGGCTGCGGAAACTTTCCTCTACGCCGCGAATCTGCCGGCAGGTGCCGTCATCGATCAGCTTACGATTACCGCTGCGGGTATGCCCTTTTTGGGCAGGGGTTAGCCTGCCCCTTAAACTGGAGCACAACTGGGTTTAGATTGAGGAGGCGGGTTAGGGCTATGTCCATGGAAAACCACCCCTCTCTGGGCGGCGGAAACGAGGAAGAGCAGCAGGAAAAGTCTCACCCGTCGAACGAGCCTGCAGCGACTCCGAAGCGTTCGACGCGCTGGGACACGTCCCGCCCAACCACCGCTCCTGATTTTTTGCTCTCCCGTGCGCACGGCTCCATCCGCACACAAGGTATTGAAGAGCAGATTTCCGACCCCTGGCTCGCGGCCGAGGGACTGCACTCGGGCATTCACAAGATGGTGGTCGGCGCCCTGCCCTTCGACTTGGACAAGCCCGCCGCCCTGACCGTTCCCCGGGAAGTCATCCGCTCCTCGCAGCCGCTGGAGCCACCCGCGCACTACCGCTGGAACGCACCGAAGCCTCACGCCAGCATCGTCGCTTACGATCCCCCGCTCGACGAGCACGCTGAGCGCATCGCCGCAGCCATCCGCACCATCGAGTACTCGGCGCTGGAAAAGGTCGTGCTCGCGCGCGCTGTGGAACTCGAAATCGATCCCCCGATTGACCCACTCCTACTCGCATCGCGGCTTATCGACGGATCCCCCAACCGCGATGGCTTTGTCGTGGATCTCTCTCCCGCCGGTTCCGATTATGAGGGCAAGTTGCTCATCGGTTCTTCCCCGGAGATGCTGGTCCGCCGTACAGGCGACATCGTTGAGGCATTTCCCTTGGCCGGGTCGCTGCCGAGATCCCGGAATGAAGAGGTGGACCGGGCGTCGGCTCGTCGTTTAGCGGACTCGCGCAAGAACCTGGATGAACACGCCTTCGTTGTCGATGACATCGCCGACAACCTGGCGCCGCTGTGCAGTTCGCTGGATGTTCCGGACAGCCCCGAGCTGATGAGCACCGCCGAAATGTGGCACTTGGCCACGCATATCCGCGGTCGGTTGAAGGATCCGTCGCTGTCCGCGCTGGATTTGGCGCTGGTGGTGCACCCGACACCAGCCATTTGTGGCACGCCGACGGAATCCGCCTTCGGCGTCATTCAGGCCGTAGAGACTGACCGCGGCTTCTACTCGGGCGCTGTCGGCTGGTGCGATGAGAATGGTGACGGCGAGTTCGTGGTCTCCATTCGCTGTGCCGAAATCGACACTGAGGGGTCCGTGGCACGACTATGGGCCGGAGGCGGCATTGTGTCGCACTCCGACCCAGAAGAAGAAGTCACGGAGACCAGCGCCAAGATGGGCACTGTACTCCGCGCTTTTGGAGTTAAGGGCGCTTAAGCCAGGGCGCATAGGCCCTAGCAGCTTAAGCCCTGGCAGCTTAAGCCCGCTCCACAGGGTTGGCCAGCTTGCCGATACCCGGGATCTCAATCTCGATGCGGTCACCCGGGAACATCGCAGCGGTACCGGCCGGGGAGCCGGTGCAGATGACATCACCCGGCAGCAGCGTAATCGAGGCAGTGATGAACTCGATAATCTCCGGGATGGACATAATCATCTGGTTGGAGTTGGAATCCTGCTTGGTCTCGGTAACACCCTCGTGAGTCAGGTGCGCCTTGATTGGAAGCTCGTTGTAGTCCAGCTCCGTCTGGATCCACGGGCCCAGCGGGCAGAAGGTATCGATGCCCTTTGCGCGCGCCCACTGACCGTCGGCGAACTGCAGGTCACGGGAAGAAACATCATTGACGATGGTGTATCCGAAGATCACATCGTGAGCGTTTTCCTTCTTGACGTTCTTGCACGGCTTACCAATAACCAGTGCCAGCTCGCCCTCAAACTCGACGTTAGTGGCGAAATCCGGAATGCGAATCGGCGCTTCCGGACCAATAACGGCCGTCGGCGGCTTAATGAACATCGTCGGCGGCAGCGATTCTGCCGACTTCTTGAACACCTCGGCGACGTGGTCAGCGTAGTTACGACCAATAGCGATGACCTTCGACGGCAGCATCGGGGCAAGCAGACGTACGTCGGCAAGCGGCCAGGAACGACCAGTCTTATTCAGCTGACCGAAAGGGTGCCCTTCGATCTCGTGCAAAGTAACTTCACTGCCTTCGCCCTCGACGAGCGCGAAGCACATGCCCTCTGGGTGGGCGATTCGAGCAATACGCATAAAAATAGGGTACACGTCACATTGCGATAATTATGCAACGACCCCCACTCTCTATACTCTGCGCTCTAAACTCCGCGGGATTCCTGCGCAAGCCACACCAGCGCACAGGCCAGCGCATCGTTGAACGCGTGATGGGCCTTAAAACGGGGAATGCCGTACTTGTCGCACAGTGACCACAACCGCAGCTCATCACGGACCGGCTCGCGGTTGGCTCGCAGAATTGCGTCGTACTCACGTGTCATAGTGTCCGCCACCGGCACATCAAAACGCGCATCGAAGTACTTCCGGCACAACGGATCTAGGAAACCAACTTCCATCCGCGCGTAGTGCGCCAGCAGCTTCCGTCCCCGTAGAGCTTCTAACAGCTTGCCGACGGCCACCTCTGCCTCTACCCCGGTTGCGACCATGTCGTCGGTAAGCCCATGCACCGTCGCCGACTCGCCGACGCTCACCTCCTCGCGCTCTGGGCGAATGAGAAGGTGACCCGACTCTTCCAGCACGATGTCGCGGCCTTCGACGGCAACCCAACCGATGGAAAGCAACTGATCTTTGGAGGGATCCAGACCGGTGGTTTCCACATCGACCGCGAGCCAAGCATTGTCGCGGATAGGTGCGTCCAAGAGTTTCTTGCGGGGTTTGAAAAACTTCAACATTGCGCGCTCACGACATCGCCCGGATGGGATACTTCGCCCCGAGGCTCTGCTGCAACTTGCGGATAACACCAAACGCATCGCGCAGGTGCTCGCGTTCCAGGCTGGAGAGACGCTTCGGGTAGATGTGGTTATTCGGCTGCTCGCCAGCGTTGAACTGGGCCTGCTGGTGATGAAGCTGCACCGTGCACAGGAACTCGAACGCATCCGCCAGATCCTGCGCACCCTGACGGCTCACGCTTCCGGCACCCGCACTCGCCGCCAAGCGTTCACGCGTCGACAGCTGTGGCAGGCCGGCCGCCACAGTAAATAGACGCGCCATCTGCACCACAGCAGCAGTTCCCCCCTTTTTGATGTCCAGGGTCTCTGCGTGATCGCCGCCCTTTTCCAGCACTAGGCCCCGGAAGAAGCCGAGCGGCGGCTCCCGCCAGGCCGCGAGCTTGGCCAAGTGCGCATGCAGGCGCTGCGACCCCTGAGCCAGCGGCAGGTAGGCCGCACGAAGGCTCTCTACCAGTTGCACGTCGCCCGCTACCCCACGCATGTCGAAGAAGGTCTGTGCATGTAACAGGGCCTCTGCCTCCGGTGCCGTAATCCACCCGTGGAAAGTGCGCAGCCACTGCGACTTGGTCATCCGCCACGCAGGATTGCTGGCCATCATGTCCCCTGGACAGAGCGGATAACCGACTCGGTCGAGGTTGGTGCAAATCTCGTCGCTAAGCGCGGCGAAATAGTCAGCATGAGCGTCGGCGTCGTAATCGTCGGCGAGGACCAGCGCATTGTCTTGATCGGACGCGAGCCCCATCTCTCCGCGCCCATGCGAGCCCAGTACTGCAAAGGCATAGCTAACCGGTGGCGGCCCAAGCTTTTCCTCCGCAAGCGCCACCAGGCGTCGGGTGACAGCATCGGCCACGGCGGTCAGCAGCTTGGCGACCTCCTCCCCCGAATCACCTCGGTCAATAAACCGGCCCACAATCCGCCGTGCGTTCTGAGCAATCTCCGCAATCTCGGAGATATCGCTCTTTCGCGCCAGCGTCGCCGTCGCGTACACGGGATCGGTGTGCAGACTGCGCAGGAGGTCGCCAATGACAATCATGCCGACCACCCGCGTCCCATCGTGCACCGGCAGATGATGGTAACCGCGCTCGGCCATCAGCAGCATGGCCTCGAAGACCAGCAGGTCGGGACTGATAGTTTCCGGGTTCCCGGTCATCACTTCGCTTACGAGACTCTCCGCCGGCTTGGCTTCTGCCAGCACTCGACGACGGAGGTCACGGTCAGTGATGATGCCGACGAGCGAGCTCTGGTTGGCGCCTGCAGACTCCATCACGAGCAGACTGGAGACATTCCGCTCCGTCATAATCTGCGCCGCCTCTTGTACTGTCGCATCAGCACTGCAGGTCACCAGCGATGTTTCCATCAGGTCCGCAACCCGTGTGCGCAACGACTCCGATGCCGCAGTACTCCGCAGCTTCGATGCCACTGCGCGAATGCGCGCGTTTTCACCGCCGTAATAGCGCCGGACCTCTACGAACTGGTCATTGAGCTGGTCAAAGACCTCCTTGGAGATCACCAGGAATACGCAGTCCTCCACTGCCGTCATCGTGTACAGCGAGGGGTCACTGCTCAGCAGTGTCGAATAGCCGAAATGATCTCCCACATCTCGCCTGTCCAACAGCGTGCCAGCTGGGTCAAAGAGATCCACCATGCCGGAGCGAATAATGAAACAGCTGTTGTTATCCGCACCCGCCCGGATAATCTCCGTTCCACGACGGGCATAGCGCATGGCCAAAAGCGGTGGGATAGTCGCGCGCTCTTCATCGTTGAGGTCCGAAAAGGGGCGAGTATGGCTGAGGAAGTCTGCGATTTCCGCAAGCTCGACGGTCATGGGGTCAATTATCCCCTATTTTTGCTCCCAATAGGACTGATTTGCGGGAATACTCGACCTTATGACCAATTCCACACACAGCGCTTCAATAAATCCCGAATGGCCGCTCGACGCCCACATCCTCGGCAGGATGGACAAGCTCGCGGCACTCGTCGCCACGCTTGACGACGACACCTTCAACGCAACCCTCCCCATCCCAGCCATTAACTCCCTGGCCGTGCTGTTACGACATGTGACCGGATCCGCGAGGTTCTGGCTCGAGCGCGTCTGCCTTGGGCGTGATTATGTCCGTGATCGCGATGGGGAGTTTTCTGCTCATTGCAGTGTTTCGGAAGGGCTGGAGATTTACCACCGTGACCGCGCGGCCATTGAATCCGCGCTGGTGGAGTTGCAAGGCGCGGACCGCGCTGGTGCTCCTGCTGTTATTCCTACCGATAAGGACCGTTGGTGGTGCGGCAGCATCGAAGGCGTGATCGTGCATGTCTTCCACGAGGCGGCTCAGCACCTGGGACATGCGGAGATTACGAGGGATGCGCTAGTGGCAGGACTGGGAGGGGATGATTCCGATAACGGCGCAGGAAGCTCATCCCCATACCCCCTTGACACCATCATCGATGTACTTCGCCAGGTCGGACATGCGTCGGACTTCATCGAGCACACCGCCGACGGTAAGACTCACATCACTACCGTCGATGGCAAAACTGTGATTGCCTAGCCCTCTCCCTCCCTATTTTTTACTGCGCTACTTCAAAGCAGCAGCAATGCGGTCGCCAACTTCAGTGGTCTTAATCGGGCCACTACCGCGAGTAGCCATGTCAGCTTCCACAGCAGCCTCGATGCGCTGGGCGTCTTCCTCACGACCCAGGTGGCGCAGCATCATGGCACCCGACAGAATGGCTGCCGTCGGGTCCGCGATCCCCTTGCCAGCAATGTCTGGCGCGGAGCCGTGAACGGGCTCGAACATGGACGGGTTGGCATTGGAGGCGTCAATGTTGCCGGACGCCGCCAGGCCGATACCGCCCGACACTGCACCAGCCTCATCAGTAATGATGTCGCCAAAGAGGTTGTCGGTGACGATGACGTCGAAACGCGAAGGATTAGTGACGAGGTAGATCGTCGCAGCGTCGATATGCGAGTAATCGACATCTACCTCTGGGTATTCCTTAGCGACCTCATCGACCGTGCGCTGCCACATACCGCCACCGTGCACCAACACATTGGTCTTGTGGACAAGGGTCAGCTTCTTACGACGGGTCATAGCCAGCTCGAAGGCATAGCGGACGACGCGCTCAGCACCGAAGCGGGTATTGACGGAGGTCTCGTTGGCAACCTCGTGTGGCGTGCCAACGCGAATTGCACCGCCGTTACCTGTGTAGGCACCTTCGGTTCCCTCGCGGACGACCACGAAATCAATTTCGCCCGGGTTCTTCAGCGGTGACTCGACACCCGGGAAGAGCTTGGAAGGACGCAGGTTGACATGGTGATCCAGCGCGAAGCGCATTTTCAGCAGCAGGCCGCGCTCGAGAACACCCGGAGGTACGTTCGCCGGGTCACCGATGGCACCGAGCAGGATTGCGTCGTGCTCACGCAGGGAGTCAAGGTCAGCGTCGGTAAGCAGTTCGCCATTGCGCAAGTAGCGACGCGAGCCGAGGTCGTACTCGGTAGTGTCGAACTCGCCGATAGCAGCCTTGAGCACCTTCAGCGCCTCTGCCGTAACTTCCGTGCCGATGCCATCACCCGGGATGACGGCGATCTTCAGCTTTCCTACCTCAGTCATTTTTGAGATACCCTTCTCACTATATGGACACAAATGAGTGTAGCAGAACCTAGCGCTCACTCCCCGTCACTGTCTGCGCGATTTTTAACATCTCCATCGTTTTCACAATCCACCCCGCCTACTGCTCTCTCCTTTTCCAAATCCCGCCGCACCTTATCCACTAGGCCGCGGAGACTGTCATGCAATTTGCGACGTTTCTCATTGTGCTCAGCCAGCGCAGCGGTCTTCTTTTCAGTCTGCGAGGCAAAGGTGTAACGACCATGCCCAGTGTGCTCTTTCTCCGACTGCGCAAACGGCCCTTCATCACAAGAGAGGAACGTCCAAGCTTCGATCCCATCATCACCTCGAACAACTCGCCACATACCGGCAGTTTTGAGGTTGTGGTGCCTTCGACAGAGACAATGGAGATTATCTGTGTGCGTGACCCCTTCCTTTTGCCGCTCACCACCGGAAAGGCTGTGATCAAATTCCACAATATGGTCGATATCGCACTTTTCCGCGGGGACATCGCATCCAGGAAAACTACACACACCGTCACGGGCACGCACGAATGCACGCTGAGACTCGGAGGGCCGATACCCCTCAACCGCACTATCCCCCAGCACCCGCAATGTCGATACCCGCTTCAGCCAAGACTCGGCCACCAGCGAAGAAAGCCAACCTGCGCCAGCGAGCCACACTGGAGTGTTTTCCGGTTCGCCATCCTCCCCGGGAGAGAGCACTCGGAAGAGTTCCAGATTCACCTCCACCTCACAAGTACCGCGTAACGCATGCATGAAAGCTGCCGCGCGACTCACTTTCATCTTCTTAGCCACTGCGTCGATAATTGCAAGGGCTTCCACTGCATGATGCCGCTCGAGTACAGTAGTCAGTGTCGTAACTCCAGCGTCACCATGTTCATCAACTGCGATAAACTCCTTAGCCGTCATACGATCGCCGAAGTAGTCGAGAGCCGCAGCTTGAACCTCCCGTACCTCCTCCGACTCCACGGGATTATCCGCCGACCCTCCATCCGCCTCGACCTGGTATGCCGCCGCATCAATTGCAGCATCTACGGTCGCCTCCACATTCCGGGCCAGGACCCTATCAGCCTGCAACCCAGCGACATCCACATCACGTGGCCGCACTTCCGGAGCACACTCACCAATCACTCGCTGCACCCGCGTTGCCATCGCACGCACGCCACGGAGTGCCTCCCCGTCGCGCCTAGGCTTAACGACGTCCACGAGACCCGACTCCACTGCGTCAACCTTGTCATCGGCTACAGGTCGGGTATGTTTACCAAGCATTGCTAAATGCCTCATCGACAAATGCCCGCGCTCCTGACACATTTCCGCTAGTTGCGGCATACGTCCAAGCATGTAGCCAATTTCCATATATTTGTTCACTTCGGCGCGTGAGATTCCAAGCACCACCGACCAATAAGCCAAATGAGCTTCGACATCGCCATCATCTGGTGGTGCGACCCGCTGAGCGATAACCATCTCCAGACGATTAATCTCGCGCATCACTTCAGCGAGCGAATGAGCCCTCACCTCATGGCTGAACCGAAATTCCCCACACGATTCCAACTCTGACATTGCACTGTCCCCTCCCTAACGAGGTCCCCTAACGAACAGTTCTTTATCAATTCGCCCACACCATATCCCCCACCCCGGATTCAAACCGCTGCGCACCCCAAAAATCTCCACATTACTCGAACACTATTTCGAACTAAAGCCGAAAGAAAATCCCGCCCTACGACGCAAACTTCGTCGTAAAGCGGGAACCGCACTAGAAACCTAGTCGACCGGCTTCATGGAACCGTTTTCGAGGAAACGACGGTGGAAGTCATAAGAAGTACCCAGGTCATGCGGAGTATGCAGGTACGGGGTGACCCTCTCAGCACGCTCAACGTATTCGAGCAGCGCCTCCTTGTACATCGGGTGCGCACACTTCTCAATGACAACACGGGAACGCTGACGCGGCGCCAGCCCACGGAGGTCAGCCAGACCCTGCTCAGTGATGATGACCATCACGTCATGCTCAGTGTGGTCAACGTGAGAGACCATCGGCACGATTGCGGAAATGTCGCCATTCTTAGCCAGCGACGGGGACACAAACGTAGAGATGTAGGCGTTTCGGGTGAAGTCACCGGAACCGCCAATGCCGTTCATCATGCGGGAGCCAGCCACGTGAGTGGAGTTGACGTTGCCGTAGATGTCAGCCTCAATCATGCCGTTGGTGGTAATCAGCCCCATGCGGCGGACCAGACCCGGGTTGTTGGAGATGTCCTGCGGACGCAGAACAATCTTCTCGCGGTAGTCAGCAGCATTCTCATTCATACGAGCTGCGTACTCCGGGGACAGCGAGAATGCGGTACCGGAAGCCACGGTCAGCTTGCCAGCATCCATCAGGTCGACCATGCCGTCCTGGATAACCTCAGTGAAGGAGGTCAGGTTCTCATACTTGGAGTCGAGCAGGCCTGCGAGCACAGCGTTCGGAATGTTACCGACACCCGACTGCATCGGCAGCAGGTTCTCCGGCAGACGACCGGCCTTGACCTCCCCATCGAGGAAGTCGAGCAGGTAGCCGGCAATGGCCTTAGAGTCATCGTCCAGCGGCTTGAACGGCGAGTTACGGTCCTCGGCGTTCGTCTCGACGACAGCGACAACCTTATCGACATCGATCTGAACATCCGGAGTGCCGATGCGGTCCCCCGGGTTCACAATCGGAATCTCCTTACGGTTCGGAGGCAGCCCAACACTGTAGATGTCGTGCATACCCTCGAGATCCTCGGACTGCCAGGAGTTGACCTCAATAATGATCTTCTCTGCAGCATTCAAGTAAGAAATGCTGTTACCAACCGAAGAGGAAAGAATCAGGGATCCATCGGCCTTAATGCGAACAGCTTCGACCACAGCAACATTGACCGGGCCAAAGAAGCCCTGCTCAGTCATCGGGCCAGAGTGCGACAGGTGAATATCACTATAGAAGGCATCGCCTGCATTAATACGGTTACGCATTCCCGGGTCGGACTGGTACGGCATACGCCACTCAACACCATTGGCCTTCGCCAGCGCACCATCAAGTTCCGGAGCGGTAGACGCGCCGGTCAAGACCTTAATCTTGAACTCGTCGCCACGCTCGTGAGCGGCCTCCATGCGCTCAGCGAGAGCCGGCGGGACAACCTTCGGGTAGCCAGCACCGGTAAATCCGGCAAAGCCCACCATGTCTCCGTGGTTAATGAACTGCGCCGCCTCCTGCGCGGTCATCACCTTGGATTTGAGGCCGGCATGGGCAATACGATCTGACATGAACTCACCTTTCTGCATCCCCCAACGCGACTATCGGGGGTAGCACTTCGAACACCGAAGCACACCCCCAACCCTATCAACGAAGCGGTTAGCGCCCTTCATTCAGAAGCCCGAAAGCGCCCCCGTTTTAGGCACGCTCCACGCGCCACTAAAACCGACTACAACACCGTTTTATGCCCTACGTCACAACTGGCCAACAATCAGCCATACGACACATTTACAACCCCTTGCCTAGCCCAATTCACACAGTAGTTATTGATAATCATTTTCAGTACGTTAATCTTGTCGGGTGACTTCTACCGAATTTTCTGATAGCACCACCGAGACCACTCCCGTCACCGTCCTGTCCGGATTCCTGGGCGCCGGCAAGACCACCCTCCTCAACAACCTCCTGGCAAACTCACAGGGGCGCAAAATCGCGGTCATCGTCAACGACTTCTCGGAAGTCAACGTCGACGCCGCCCTCATCGAGCAAGGCACATATCTCGAGCGCGGCGAGGACCGTTTCATCGAAATGTCCAACGGCTGCATCTGCTGCACGCTGCGAGATGACCTCGTTGAAAACGTCGGCAAGCTCGCGCGCAGCGGCAAGTTCGAGCACATCGTCATCGAATCCACCGGCATCTCCGAGCCCATGCCAGTCGCCGCTACCTTCGAGTGGGAATTCGACGACGGCCGTCGCCTCGCCGACATCGCCCCCATCGACACGATGGTCACGCTCGTCGACGCCTCTACATTCCTCGACAGTCTCCGCCAGGGACGCGCACTGCCTGACGACGAACGCACGGTCGCCGACCTCCTCGTCGACCAGGTGGAATTCGCCGATCTCATCCTCATCACCAAATCCGACCTCGCCGGCGAAAAGCTCACCGGCGGTACCGAGGAAACGATCCGCGCAATGAACCCCCGCGCACGCATCGTCCGCGTGACTAACGGCGAAATCGCCACCTCTGCCATTCTCGACGCATCGCTTTACGACGAAGGTACCGCGGCCACTTTCCACGGATATGCAGAAGAACTTGCGAATCCCCACACGCCGGAGACTGAAGAATACGGCATTTCTTCGGTTGTTTTCCGAGGCAATCGACCCTTCGACCGCGAACGACTAATCAAGGCTCTCCGCGGCACAAAGGGGCTCGTACGATCCAAGGGGCACTGCTGGATTTCCGACCGCCTCGAAGTCGCCCACGTGTGGAGTCAGGCGGGGCCGAACCTGAAAATCACCCCTGCCGTCATGTGGGCGCAGACCGATGTCCCACCATCCAATGAGGTCGTACTCATCGGTGTGAAATTTAACCCAGAGGCCACACTGCAAGCGTTCGAGGATGCCATGCTGACCGACGAAGAAGTGCGGGAATTGCTGTAACAAAGCCCCTGGAAGAGCGCCGATAAACGACCCGCTGAAGCGATCAGAGTGTCATAAATCACTTCTCAACCTGCGGGTGTGGCAACACACTGTTAGCGCATGCTAGGTTAGGCGACAAAACTAAAGTCGAACAGTCTATCTAGGAGATGACATGTCTGATCGCATCGCACATGCCGGTTTGCGCGGCAAGGTAATGACCGCCGACGAGGCTGCACAGTTTATCAATCATGGTGATGCCCTCGGCATCTCTGGCTTCACCGGTGCTGGCTACCCGAAGGCTCTGCCGACTGCGCTGGCAAACCGCGGCAAGGAACTCCACGCCAAGGGTGAAGAGTTCGCTGTCGACATCTACACTGGCGCTTCCACTGCCCCGGACTGTGACGGCGTGATGGCAGAAGCTGACATCATCCGCTACCGCATGCCGTACCAGGGCGATCCGGCACTGCGTAAGTCCATCAACTCGGGCAAGGCGAAGTACCAGGACATCCATCTCTCCCACTCCGCGCTGTACATCGAGCAGGGCTTCCTGCCGATTGACGCCGCAATTGTTGAGGTCACTCGTATTACGGAAGATGGACACCTCGTTCCGTCGTCAAGCGTTGGCAACAACGTCGAGTGGATGGACAACGCTGACAAGATCATCATTGAGGTCAACTCGTGGCAGTCCGAGGAACTCGAGGGCATGCACGACATCTACCGCATTCAGCACCTGCCTAACCGCACGCCGGTGCCGATCAACGCTCCGGGTGACCGCATTGGCACCCCTTACATCGACATCAACCTGGACAAGGTTGTCGCAGTTGTCGAGACCAACGCGCCGGACCGCAACTCCCCGTTCAAGCCGTTGGATGAGACCTCGAAGGCCATTGCCGGCCACTTCCTCGACTTCCTCGAGGGCGAAGTTCGCGCGGGTCGCCTGGCTTACGACCAGTACATCATGCAGTCGGGCGTCGGTAACGTTCCGAACGCCGTGATGGCGGGTCTGTTGGACTCCAAGTTTGAGAACATCAAGGCCTACACCGAGGTTATTCAGGACGGCATGATTGACCTGATTGACGCAGGTAAGATGACCGTCGCTTCGGCTACCTCCTTCTCCCTGTCTCCGGAAGCTGCCGAGCGTATGAACAACGAGGCTGCTCGCTACCGCGAGAACATCATTCTGCGCCCGCAGCAGATTTCTAACCACCCGGAGGTTGTCCGTCGCGTCGGCCTAATCGCCACCAACGGCATGATTGAGGCCGACATCTACGGCAACGTCAACTCCACCCACATCAACGGCAGCCGCATGATGAACGGCATCGGTGGTTCCGGTGACTTCACCCGTAACGCCTTCGTTTCCTCGTTCATCTCGCCGTCGCTGGCGAAGGACGGTGCGATTTCGACTATCGTTCCGTTCGCTTCGCACATTGACCACACCGAGCACGACGCCATGGTCATCATCACCGAGCGTGGATTCGCTGACCTGCGTGGCCTGGCACCGCGTGACCGCGTGGCGAAGATGATTTCCGTTGCACACCCGGAGTACCAGCCACTGTTGGAGGAGTACTACGAGCGCGCGCTGAAGACCGCTCCGGGCATGTCTACCCCGCACGACCTGCGTACTGCCTTCGACTTCCACGTCAACATGATTGAGAAGGGCTCGATGAAGGGCTAGGCAGTAGGGCTACGGCTGCATAGATCAGCTGGGAAACAAAAATCCCCTCCATGCGGAGGGGATTTTTTCATGCAGTAGAAGCTGCGCTAGAGACTAGCTCTAAAACGCCTAGGCGCTCAGAACTAGTCCAGCTCGAGCTGCAGAGCGTGGGTAGCGGAGATCTCCTCGGTAATCTTTCCGACGAGCTCCTCCGGAACCTCCTTGGAAACGCGCAGCACCAGGATGGCAGTCTGATCTGCTTCCTGCGGAGACAGAGCAGCAGCCTCGATGTTGATGCCGGACTCACCCAGGGTGGTAGCAACGCGACCCAGAGCGCCCGGAACGTCGTTGTACAGCAGGAAGAGGTTACGGCCCTGAGCGCGCATGTCGATGCCGCGGCCATTGATACGGACAATCTTCTCGACGCGGTTCAGGCCAGTGAGAGCACCAACGACGGTAGCGGTGGAGCCATCAGCACCGATGACCTTGACCTCGAGTACGGAGCGGTGGGAGACGGACTCCGGCTCGGTCTCGACAGTGAAGGTCACACCACGCTCTTCTGCGATACGCGGAGCGTTGACGAAAGTGACCGGTTCTTCCACCATGAGAGAGAACAGTCCACGGATTGCTGCCATACCCAGAACGTTAACGTCCTCAGTGTGCAGCTCACCGCGAGCGGTGACCTCAACAGCAGCCGGAGCGCCCTCGAGCAGACCGCCAGCAACCAGACCCAGCTCACGAGCCAGCTCGAGCCACAGGGCCACCTCTTCGCCGACAGCGCCACCGGAAACGTTGACTGCATCCGGGACGAACTCGCCAGCCAGGGCCAGCAGTACGGACTTAGCGACATCGGTACCTGCACGGTCCTGCGCCTCGACGGTGGAGGCACCCAGGTGCGGAGCACAAACAGTTTCCGGCAGGCCAAACAGCGGGGAATCCGTGCACGGCTCGGTCGCGTACACGTCGAAGCCAGCACCGCGGATGTTGCCAGCCTTGATTGCGTCGGCAAGCGCCTGCTCGTCGACGAGACCGCCGCGGGCAGCGTTGATGATGATCTGGCCCTTCTTGGCCTTGCCCAGGAGCTCAGCATCGAACATGCCAGCGGTTTCCTTGGTCTTCGGCAGGTGGATGGTCACGAAATCAGCACGAGCCATCAGGTCTTCCAGCTCAACCAGCTCGACACCGAGCTGAGCAGCACGAGCCGGGTTCGCGTACGGATCGTACGCAATGATGTTGGTCTCGAAAGCAGCGAGACGCTGCGCAAACAGCTGGCCGATGTGACCGAAACCGACGATACCGACGGTCTTGCCGAAGATTTCGACACCCTTGAAGGAAGAGCGCTTCCACTCCCCCTCACGCAGGGACGCGTCCGCAGCCGGCAGCTGGCGAGCGGTGGCCAGCAGCAGTGCGATTGCGTGCTCACATGCAGAGTGAATATTAGAGGTCGGAGCGTTGACAACCATGACGCCGCGCTTGGTAGCGGTATCGATGTCGACGTTATCCAGGCCAACGCCGGCGCGACCGACGATCTTCAGATTCGGAGCAGCCTCGAGGACTTCCTGATCCACGGTGGTAGCGGAGCGGACGAGAAGTGCGTCAGCATCACCAACCGCAGCCAGGAGCTCAGCGCGGTTCGGGCCATCTACCCAACGGACCTCAACGGAATCCCCCAATGCGTCCACAGTGGACTGTGCCAGCTTGTCGGCGATGAGGACAACGGGGCGAGCGTTCTGGCTCACAAGCATCTCCTGGTTTGTCTCGAAAAGTTTATGCAGTATGTGCGGTGTCACTTAAGAAAACTACTAAAGCGTGCACGCGCATTACGTCTCATCATAAACTCTGGGGGTGAGACACGGGGGGACTTACCTAAGCAAAACGGCGCTTACTACCCTTTGTTTAGGGAGTAAGCGCCGTTGCCCCCGACATTCAAGTCGGCAAATATTTCGCGTTATATTTTTATTTCTGCTGGTCTATAACCTACTGGTACGTAACCAACCACGGACGCGGCTCGATGTTCATGGTCTCCTCAGGAGTAAACATCGGCTGATCCTCGTCGATGAAGTTCTTCCACGCCTCGAAAATCTCCGGCTGCAAATCCTGCAGCATGACGTTCCAGGTCTCAAACTTCTCCTGCGCGGTGCCATGGCCGTCGGCATGCAGAACGAATGCGAGCTCCGGGTGCGACAGATCCAGCGTCTCACGGTCGCGAATCATCTGTAGCTGGAACTGGTGCAGCATCAGCATCTTCTGCGGAAGGTTGTTCTTACGAGTCAGCTCAGCCAGCCAATCAGCAACGCGGTTGACTTCTTCAGCCTTAACGTGACCAACCTGGGTCGCCGGAACCTGCCCCGGTTCCATCTTCCACTCCGGGTCCAGCGCCAGACCGACGTTTGGCATCTTCAGCAGTTCTTCGTAGAACTTGGCCTGGTCCAGGAAGTCTGCACTACCCGGCTGCAGGTCGATGATGACGTAGCCGCCGGCCTTGGTCATGGCCTCGACGTACGGCTTCAGAGTCTCAACCGGAGCTGGCTCGGAGTAGTCACCGCGTGGACCCGGGTCAGCCTGCGCGACCGAAGCGATAATCTCGAAGGCCGGCAGTACCGGGTCATCAGCGAACTTCTCGTACTGCTTGACGTAGTCCTTCGCACGTGCGACGGCATCCTCCGGATCATCCTCGCCCATCACGCCCAATGGAGCGACACCTGGGTGACCATACGTTGCAATCAGATGACGACCGGGGAACAGCAGTGTGCCTCCACCTGGCAGCTCCTTAACCTTGTCATCTTTGGCAAGCTCGATGGACTGATCAAACTTGTCCTTATCGCCGAAAACCTTACCCAGAGCAATCAGGGACTCGCCGTCGCGAGCAGCGGAAATCGACTCAGAGGTAGCACGCGCGTCGCCCACCGGCAACCAACTGACCTTCAGGCCAGCGGCACGGGCCGTAGCAATGGAGGCCAAACCGGTACCCGGTGCGGCCAGTGCCAATGTGTCCTTGACCTCCTTCGGAGATCCCTTCGGCAGGGTGACGCTCTCCTGTCCCTTGTCGTCCTGCCCATCGCTGGCGCGATCCTGAGCCTCCTGGTTGGCTGCCCCATCCTTCGTTGCATCGCCCTCGACGACAGTTGGCTTCTCCGGATCCATCTCAACGACAGCGCGAGTCGGCTTCGACTCCGTCTCCTTGAGAACCTTAAACTCGGTACCGACGAGCTCCTTAAGGCCATCGGTCGTACCCGGATCCGCAATGATCTGACGGCCCTCTTCCCCAGTCAGGTCAACTGCCCCCACAGTAAGGACTGTCTTTGCGCCCAGGCGGTCAATCTCTTTTTCCACATCGGCGATATCGGCGCCGGTATCACGGCCACGAGCATCCTTCTTCGGGCTCTTGGCAGTAGTGTCATCTTCCGCATCTTCGGCAGAACCAGCCACTAGCATCGGCAGACCAGCAGCAACCGCGATGCCTGCCGCCCTACGCTGCTCAGCAGAGCCAGCCGAGGAAACGACAACCGCTTCCGAACTGTCGATCAGACTTTCCGACGCTGCGATGTCGTCGCTAAGCACCGTCGATTCAGCGTCCACCTTCTTCGTGGAAACAGCGCTGTCGGAATTTCCACACGCGACCAAGGCGCTTGACCCCAACGCCAGGCTGACCGTCAGGGCAACGGTTGCCGTCACGCGCCGCGTCATTGCGGATACTCGCACATTTACCTCCGTGAAATGATTTGATTTCAACGATTAGACTATCGAACGTCTTTGTTGAGGGAGACCTTTCACCCCAGATTAGAACCCCGGATAGGACTGGGGCTACACCCGTTTGGCAGTAGTTGCTTTTAGCTCAGACGTTTATTCCACACGTCTACCCCACACGGTTCAGTGAAAGAAAACTAGTAAGAGAGATACGAAAAGGGCCTCATCACGGCGGTGAAGCTCAGTGATGAAGCCCTACTTCGCGAACAAGCGAGGGATTCGCTTAAGCAACAAACTTAGGCAGTCTCAGCGCGAGCGTCGACCTTAACCCAGCTCATCAGGTCGCGCAGCTTGGAGCCGACCTCTTCAATCTGGTGGTTGTTGTAGGAAGCGCGCAGGTCCTCGAGCTCCTTGTTGCCGCCCTCGACGTTGGCAATCAGGCGCTTGGTGAAGGTGCCGTCCTGAATGTCAGACAAAATCTCGCGCATGTGCTGCTTGGTATCAGCGGTAATAACGCGCGGGCCAGACAGGTAGCCACCGAACTCAGCGGTGTCGGAGACCGAGTAGTTCATGTTGGCAATACCGCCCTCGAACATCAGGTCAACAATCAGCTTCAGCTCGTGCAGGCACTCGAAGTATGCCATCTCCGGCTCGTAGCCAGCTTCAACCAGAACCTCGAAACCGACCTTGACCAGTTCCTCGGTGCCACCACAGAGAACAGCCTGCTCACCGAAGAGGTCGGTCACAGTCTCTGCCTCGAAGGTGGTCGGGATAACGCCAGCGCGGGCGCCACCGATAGCTGCAGCGTAGGACAGAGCCAGGTCGCGGCCCTCGCCCTTCGGGTCCTGGTCAACGGCAATCAGGCACGGAACGCCCTTGCCATCGACGAACTGACGACGAACCAGGTGACCCGGGCCCTTCGGAGCAACCATACCGACGGTGATGTTGTCAGCCGGCTTGATGAGGTCGAAGTGGATGTTCAGACCGTGGCCGAAGAACAGCGCGTCGCCGTCCTTCAAGTTCGGCTCGATGTCCTCGCTGTAAACCCTTGCCTGGGTGGTGTCCGGAACCAGCACCATAATGACGTCTGCCCATGCAGCGGCATCTGCGTTGGACTTAACCTCGAAGCCAGCTTCCCGAGCCTTCACAGCGGACTTGGAGCCTTCACGCAGACCGATAACAACCTCGACACCGGACTCGCGCAGGTTCTGAGCGTGAGCGTGGCCCTGGGAACCGTAGCCCAGGATGGCAACCTTACGTCCCTGGATGATGGACAGATCAGCATCGTCGTCGTACAGCAGTTCAATAGCCATTAAAGTTAGCCTCTTTTCGAATCGGATTCGTTAAAAATCTTAGCGTTTAGTTGTTAGCGGGCCTGGAGCATCGGCTTCGGCCCACGTGCCATTGCGACGGTACCGGACTGAATGAGCTCACGGATACCAAACGGCTCGAGGACCTCCAGCAGGGCTACAAGCTTCGAGCGCTCACCCGTCGCCTCAATGATGACAGACTCTTGAGAAACGTCCACCACACGGGCACGGAAGAGATTGGCGGCATCGACTACCTGCGGACGATTGGTGTTGTCGCAGGAAACCTTCACCATCAGCAGTCCGCGCGACACCATGGTCTCTGGGGGCTGGCGGACCACTTTCAGCACGGGCACCAGCTTGTTCAGCTGCTTAGTGATCTGTTCGATCGGCAGCGTCTCCGTCTCAACCACGACGGTGATGCGGTTGACTCCCTCGGTCTCAGTTTCACCCGAGGTAATCGACTGGATGCTGAAACCTCGACGGGTGAACATGCCCGCAATGCGGACCAGAATACCCGGCTCATCGAGGGTCAACACGGATAGAGTGTGCAGTTCAGCCATTTTGGGACTCACTTCCTGTTGCTTCGGATCCCGATTAGCGGGTCTTCATGGACGGGTGGTTAGCGTCGGGCTGCTTCGCGGCGTCCTCGGCGTTGTCCACAACAGTGCCGTGGATGTCAGCCGGGGCCTCAGCTGCTGAATTCTCATCGTTGAACAGCGGGCGCAGACCGCGGGCGTATTCGACCTCATCATTGGACTTGCCAGCTGCCACCATCGGCCACACCTGAGCATCCTCACCGACAATGAAGTCAATAACCACCGGTCGGTCATTAATCTCGCGTGCCTTCTTAATCGCCGCCGCGACATCTTCCTTCTTGGTCACGCGGATCGCCACGCAGCCAAGCCCCTCGGAGAGCTGGACGAAGTCCGGCAGGTAGGAGTTATCCTCCGGGCGCAGCTTGGTGTTGGAGTAGCGCTGATCGTAGAACAGCGTCTGCCACTGACGAACCATGCCCAGATTACCGTTGTTAATCAAGGCAACCTTGATGGGAAAACCTTCCATTGCACAGGTGGTCAGCTCTTGATTGGTCATCTGGAAGCAACCATCACCGTCGATGGCCCAGACTTCCTTTTCTGGAGCAGCCGCCTTGGCACCCATCGCAGCCGGGATTGAGTAGCCCATCGTGCCGGCACCACCGGAGTTAAGCCAGGTGCGCGGGTTCTCGTACTGGACGAACTGCGCTGCCCACATCTGGTGCTGGCCGACGCCAGCGGCATAGATGGCCTCTGGACCAACGATGTCGGACAGAGTCTGAATTACAAACTGCGGAGCGATTGCACCATCAGCGGGCTCTTCCCACCCGAGGGGGAACTCGTCGCGGAGACCGTCGAGAAGCTTCAGCCAGTCGGCAATCTGCGGGCGACTAAGACCGAGCTTGGTGTAGGACTCGCTAAGTGCGGCAAGGACCTCGCGGGCATCGCCGACGATGGGAACATCAACTTCGCGGAGCTTGCCAATCTCTGCCGGGTCAATGTCGGCGTGGATTACCTTCGCGTTCGGCGCGAAGGAATTCAGATCACCGGTAACACGGTCGTCGAAACGCGCGCCAATAGTGATGAGCAGGTCGGACTTCTGCAGAGCAGCGACGGCTGACACCTTGCCGTGCATGCCCGGCATACCCATGTGCAGCGGGTGCGAGTCCGGGAATGCGCCGCGAGCCATCAGCGTGGTCACGACCGGAACCCCAGTCTGCTCGGCGAACTCGACCAGCTCCTTGGAAGCATCGGCCTTAATGACGCCACCACCGATGTAGAGCACCGGACGCTTTGCCGCAGCAATCATCTCAGCGGCTTCGTCGATCTGTCGCTGGTGCGGGGTTGTCACCGGACGGTAACCCGGCAGGTTGATCTCCGGTGGCCAGGTGAAGTCGATCATCGTGTTCTGGAGGTCCTTCGGGACATCGACCAGAACCGGACCTGGACGACCAGAAGAAGCCAGGTGGAATGCCTCAGCGAGCGCGCGCGGGATGTCCTCAGCTTCGGTGACCATGAAGTTGTGCTTCGTAATCGGCATGGTCACACCGCGGATGTCAGCCTCCTGGAAAGCGTCAGTACCCAGCAGCGGGCGACCGACCTGACCAGTGATAGCGACAACCGGAACGGAGTCCATCTGAGCATCCGCGAGCGGGGTCACCAGGTTAGTAGCACCCGGGCCGGAAGTCGCGATACAGACACCAACCTTGCCGGAAACCTGCGCGTAACCAGTGGCAGCGTGGCCAGCTCCCTGCTCGTGGCGCACCAGGACGTGACGAAGCTTCTCCGAGTCATAAATCGGATCGTAGAGCGGAAGCACTGCACCACCGGGAATACCGAAGGCTACCTCGACACCAAGCTCTTCAAGGGATCGGACAATGGCTTGTGCACCAGAAATTCGCTCGGGGGCGCTGGTGCGCGCCTTAGCCGCGAATTGGGCGGGCGATGGGGTGTGCTGCTCGTGCGCGTTCACGATTTCGCTCCTGGATCATGGTGGGCAACTACTCAACACACATTCACGCAAAGAAGCTACGAATGTGGCGTTGGCTACAACCCTAACGTCCACATAGTGAGAAGTCAATCCCGTCAATTGGACACGCCATCCGTATCACACCCCGAGCACCCACCCGATTCCAACGAGAACCCCGCCCCAACTTTGGGAATCACTCTACCCAGAAACTCCCCGACCACGACCCCGGGGACACCCAAGCCTGCACACCCAAGCCTGCACACCCGAGCCCTACACGCCCGAGCCCCGCAAGCCCCAAGTCCAAAGCTCGTCTTTATGCATAATTCTTTACCTTTAAACTCAGCGCATATTAAGGCGAACGACCTACGGTGGATGGCATGGAATTCTTGCAATACATGTTGTTACGGACATGGCAATGGGTGGCCAATAACGGCCTTGCCATCGCATGTCTGGCCATTCTGCTAATTCTTGTTCCCCGTATCCGACGTTTCGTTCTGGCAATTGCGGACGGAAACATCTCCTCTTCAGAGGAGCAGTCCAAGGGACGGCGCGCACTGATTGGCGCTGTGGTTTACATCGTCGAAGTCATTGCATACTTCGTCTTAATCATCGCGATTCTGTCGAAATTCGGAATCTCACTGACCGCCGCCGCTATCCCCGCGACGGTCGTTTCCGCCGCTGTTGGTTTTGGCGCACAGGGAGTCATCGCCGACTTCCTTGGCGGACTGTTCATCATTGCCGAGAAGCAGTACGGCATTGGCGACTGGGTTGAGTTCCACGCCCCTTCGGGGACCGTGCAGGGTGACGTGGTCAATATGACATTGCGCGCCACCACCATCCGAACCCTTAACGGCGAGGAAATCATCGTTCCGAACTCCGAGGCACGTATGTGTATCAACTACTCCTCACAGTGGTCCCGTGCTGTCGTTGAAGTTCCCGTACCGATGACCGCCGGTGGCTCCATTAAGGATTTGGAAGAGCGCACTGTCGCCGCCGCCAAGCGTGCAATCACACTGGACTCCGTCAAGGACGCAGTTCTCTCCGAGATCAAGCTGCAGTCCTCCACGGAACTCAACCCGCCAACGGTTATGGGCCTGCCGTGGACCGTCACTATGCGCTTGATTGTCGACTGCAAACCGGGCGACCAATGGCTCATCGAGCGCGCCATCCGCGCCGTAGTCATCGACACTTGGTGGGATGACTACGGCGAGCGCGCCCAACAGACTCCGTTTGCCCCCGCCGAAGAAATCACCGGCCACGTCCGTGATGACACGATGATCGAACAGCTTAGACAGGCCGATGCTAAGCAAGAGAAAAAACAACAGCTTGACGACGGCGACAGTGCTCCAACCGAAATTGTCGAAGCGGTAGCGAACACTACTGTCCAGCCGGATACCGCAGAAACCAAGCTGATGGAAACTCAGACCGTCGACAAGCAAGTCGGGAACGAGCGATCCGACCTGCCACATGCAGGTGCCAACCTCGATGATGCCCGACGCGAGCAGGAAGACAGCGGAAGCAACAATGTCATCCGCAAACTGGCTAGCCACCCTGACTGGAAGACACTCACGACGCGCCAGAAGATCCAGCGAATCCTCTCTGCAGGTGGACGTGCTCGCGTTTCGACAATCATGCTCTTGGCAACCCTAATTGTCCTCGGCGTTTTGAATCTGCTGACGGTCGAGACCGAGGATGGTCCGTCCGGATGGCTGGCACCGAGCAGGTGGAGCGATCGGGTAACGACACAGGAAGAGGACCCGGAAGAGTCGTCAGCTCCGCAGTCATCGAACCAGCCGACTAGCACTACACAGAGTGTGCAGCCCACCGAGACTTCGCAGCAGACTCAGACGCCACAGAATCAGCCGTCCGAGACTTCACAGCAGCCTCAGAGCACGCAGAACCGCGCACCTTCGACCGCCACCTCCACCGAGCCGGACTCTGACCAGAGCAACACCGACAACGAGAGCTCTGGCGGATCACAGTCGACATACTCCACTAACAACGCGGAACCGAACTCCGCTGATACGCAATAACGCGCAACCGCCCACCGTGCATTGGCGAATCCGAACTACCCGCTACAATCAAAGGCCATGACTGACTCGACTCCACAGCCAAAAATTGCGACGCAGCGATTTCGCCCACAGAAGACGCATCTGTTCATCGTTGCGTTCATGCTCGTGCTGTGTGTAATTGCCACCGGTTTTGCCCCGTGGCTGGCCGTTACCTTCCTGGCACCGTTGATTTATACGCTTTGGATTTTCCGAGTACGCACCACTGTGGGACCACGCGGTATCACCGCGGTGTACCTATTGGCCAAGCGCCGCTCGGTGCCCTGGAGCGAATTTGCGGGCATCTTCTTCAACAAGGGCGGTCGCGCCTTTGCAGTGACCAAGTCCGATGAGCGCATCGCCCTGCCGGCCATCTCTTTTAATTCGCTACCGGAGTTGAAGGAAGCCACCGGCGGTCTGATTCCAGATCCGATTGCTTCGGCTCGCATGGCGGAAAATGACAAGGTCGAGGTTTTCGACCGCGATGGCTACTCGGTAATGAAGAAGGTCAGTGAGGTTGAGGCCGATGCCAAGGCTAAAAGCGCTAAAGCCAAAGGTGCCAAGCCTAAAAGTGACACCACTGCCGAGTAACATATAAGCAGTCCACAAAGCCCCTAAATCTCATTATGCGGACACTAGTGACCACGAAATGAGACATTAGGGGCTTTTTGTGATTAATATGGATAATTAATTACCTTGCACCCTATCTAGGAAGGGCAGCCCCCATGATTCCCCTTCGCTCTAAAGTCACCACTGCCGGCCGTAATGCTGCAGGTGCGCGTTCCCTATGGCGCGCAACTGGCATGACCGATAGCGACTTCGGCAAGCCGATTATCGCAATTGCAAACTCTTACACTCAGTTCGTTCCGGGGCACGTGCACCTGAAGGACGTTGGCGACATCGTCGCAGAAGCTGTGACCGCAGCAGGCGGTGTCCCCCGTGAGTTCAACACCATTGCTGTCGATGACGGAATTGCGATGGGGCACGACGGCATGCTCTACTCGCTGCCGTCCCGTGAGATTATTGCTGACTCTGTGGAGTACATGGTCAACGCTCACACCGCTGACGCATTGGTCTGTATTTCCAACTGTGACAAGATCACGCCGGGCATGCTCAATGCGGCTCTGCGTCTGAATATCCCGGTGGTCTTCGTTTCCGGCGGGCCGATGGAATCGGGATCTTCGGTTGTTATCGATGGCGTCGTCAAGCCCGGCTCTGACCTCATCTCGGCTATTTCTGCATCCGCGAACGACAAGGTCGATGACAAGAATCTGCTCGACATCGAGCGCTCGGCGTGCCCGACCTGCGGATCGTGCTCGGGTATGTTCACCGCAAACTCGATGAACTGCCTGACCGAGGCCCTCGGCCTGTCCCTGCCGGGCAACGGTTCTACCTTGGCGACTCAGCAGGCCCGTCGCGATTTGTTCACCCGCGCCGGTGAACTGATTGTGGACTTGGCGAAGAGCTACTACCACGATGGTGACGAGTCCGTGCTGCCGCGCAACATCGCCAACCGCGATGCCTTTGTCAACGCAATGACGCTCGACGTTGCCATGGGCGGTTCCACCAACACCGTGCTGCACATTCTCGCTGCCGCACAGGAGGGCGAGATCGACTTCAATCTCTCTGACATCGACGCCATTTCCCGCCGCGTGCCTTGTCTGTCCAAGGTGGCACCGAACTCGGACTACTACATGGAGGACGTCCACCGCGCCGGCGGTATTCCAGCCATCCTCGGCGAACTGCGCCGCGCGGGCCTGCTGCAAATGAATGTCCGCTCCGTTCACTCCCCATCTCTGGAGGAACACCTGGACAACTGGGATATCCGCGGCGGCAAGGCCACTGACGAGGCGATTGAGCTGTTCCACGCAGCCCCTGGCGGTGTCCGCACCACCGAGCCGTTCTCCACGTCCAACCGCTGGGAGAGCCTAGATACGGACTCCGTAAATGGTTGCATTCGCGACTTCGACCACGCCTACACGAAGGAAGGCGGTCTGTGTGTCCTGCGCGGCAACATCGCCGAAGACGGTGCTGTCCTGAAGACCGCGGGTATCGGCGAGGATCAGTTCCACTTCGAAGGCACCGCTCGTGTCGTAGAGAGCCAGGAAGAGGCTGTCTCGGTCATCTTGAACCGCACCTTGCAGCCGGGCGAAGTTCTCTTTGTCATCTACGAGGGTCCTTCCGGTGGCCCGGGCATGCAGGAGATGCTGCACCCGACCGCATTCATCAAGGGCGCTGGCCTGGGTAAGGTCTGTGCACTGGTCACCGATGGTCGCTTCTCCGGCGGTTCCTCCGGACTGTCTATCGGCCACGTTTCCCCGGAGGCCGCTGCCGGCGGTGCAATCGGTCTCGTCCGCAACGGCGACCCGGTGTACATCGATGTCGCTGAACGACGCCTCGAAATTCAGGTGTCCGACGAGGAGCTGGCCGCTCGCCGCGATGAGGAGCTCAAGCGCGACAAGCCGTTTACTCCGCACAAGCCGCGTCCGCGCAAGGTGTCCAAGGCGCTGCGCGCATACGCCAAGATGGCGTCCAGTGCGGATAAGGGCGCGGTCCGCATTGTCGACTAGCTAGATCAAACCCGCTTAAAGGCCTGTGCTTACCGCACGGGCCTTTGGCGTTTCTAGGGTAGCTTTGCGCCCAGTCTTCCGCGTGGGCTTCACCAAATCCCGGCACTCGACGTCGGCAATCCCCTCAGCGACGTCCTCGGTGTGTGCATTTTTGCCACCCTCGGTAATGGCCGCCATTACATATCCGGGGCCAAAAACAACGGAAGAGTGCCACGAACGCCGGTTGGACCAGCCCATCTTCGCGCCTTCAGAACCGGGCAGGCCGGCAAGACCAAAATTCTGTCGATAGCCATCGGCAGCAATCGGCGACCAGTGTCGCATCGCCTCAAGCACCTCAGAATTAGGATGCTTCAGACGGAGCTGGGAAATAAAAGACACCACATCTTCCGCGGTGGTCCTCGATACTCCCCACTTTTCTCCGCCGGAGGTGTTGAACAGGCCGTACTCGGTCGCAACGGAATCGACCGATTCCGGGTACTTCCGGTAGAAGTCGGCTGCCAAATCGTCGTCGGAACGCGAAATCATCTTTTCGACGCGCTCGGCATCGTCGGCAGTGCCGTGTTCGAGCACATACTGACCGATATACAACTTAATCAGGGATAGCGCCGGCAGCGGGCGTTGCGATGCCTGGCTGCTGTACCCCACGCCCACCGGTTCGTAGCTCACCGCCATTTGCGTGCGTGGGTCAACCTCAATCAACCCTTCGGCGTTGAGGTCCATGCGTGGCAGACTCACCTGATGTGTCGGCCAGACGCTTGCCGACGAGACGGAGGCTGCAACCTCACTGTGCTCGTCGGCAGCAGCTGTCGACGGTGAGTGGATCGACGTTGTCGCGCCTATCGAAGACATGAAAAAGACCACCGCGAGGGTGGTCTTTAGTGCGTGTCTCGACTTTGGCATAGGGGGCATTGTACCCCGCCCCTAACCGAGAACCTAGTTTAGGCCGCTCGACTGTTTGTGTAGCTGCGAACTGCCTTAGCCAACAAACGGCAGCGTGCTGGTCGTCAGCCACCACAGGCCAATTGCTGCAGCGATGGACAGAATTCCGAAGATCCAAGACGATGCCAGTGGGCGACGAGCCCAGCCGCGTCCGAAGTCGATACCGATGCGGCCCGGACCGGTGAACTGCAAGCCAAGTGCCATGGCGGTCATCAACAGTTGTAGCTGAAGGTTGCTGGAATCCTGGCCGACGATATTCACGCCATTGGCAGAGGTAGCCACATCAAACATGCTGAGGTAGGCGGACAATGCCAGCGCCAATGCTGCGGCCAGCGGTGTCGCAAGCCCTAAGATGAGCAGGGCACCCGCGATGAGCTGAACCGTTGGGATGGCAGTGGCCATCACAGGGCCGAGGGCGAAGTTGTTCTGGCTAAACTGTGTCTCCAGCGCAGTGGTGCCACCGGAGTTACCCCAGCCGAGCAGCGTTGTCAGGCCATGGACCAACAACAGCGCACCCAATCCAAGACGCAGCAGCAGAAGGCCGAAATCGGTGGTGCCGCGACGGTGCTCCGGTTCGTTGTCGTCGTAAAAGTCCGTGTCTTCATCGTCGTCAGCAGCGGCGGTAGTCGTAGCAGCAGTTGCCCCGGCGGCCCCTACGCCTGCTCCTGCAACACCAGCGGCACCAGCGGTATCGCGAGAGGCAGCCGGTTCAGCGAAATCCGATTCATCGAAATACTGAGTCTCAGCTGCGGAATTGCGTGCAGAGCCATAGGTTGACTCCGCCTCATCGTCGAATGCTGACTGTGCTTCCGACTTATTTGCGGCAGTTCCCGCTGCGGACGCTGCTGCTGCTTCAGAAGCCGAGAAGGCTTGCGTCGGCTGACTGAAATCCTCATCTGAATCAACGCGCTCGCTACGGGCCGGCTGCTCAAAGATTTCGGTCGCCTCCGACTCCGGGGCTACCTCCGACTCTTTATCGGCCGCGGGTGCCAATTCAGTTTCGGCCTGTTCATCCCGCGGCGAAGGCTTACCGGCAGGGCTAATCACCTGAGGTGCCGTGCGGCCTGCAGCGGCGTAGGCGTCGTAGCGCTTCTTCGGGGCTTCCTGAACTTCAGGCTCCGGCTCGGGGCTCGGCTCAGTCACTGTTTCTGTTTCAGACTCGGTTTCCACCTCGGCTTCAGCACCGCTATCGGTCTCGGCTTCCGGCGGCAGGTTTTCTTGGTCTACCTCCGCCTCCGACTCCTCCTCTACGCGCTTTTCCGGCACACCCGGAAAAATCTGCGTTGCGGTGTTGTCGCTGTCGTCACGGTTTGTTTCTTCGTTCATTGGCTCAGCGAGCTTGCGGTAGGTCGGGACGTCGAGATCGTCATCGAATCCGTCCTCCACATTCTCGAGGGCGCGGTCGTTCGGGTACTTCTCTGAGTCGCTCACATCGTCCACATTAAAACTACTGCCTCACTTTTGGTCGCAGGCGTGGCCGGGAAACGAGGCTGTATTGTGTATGCCTATGGGATTCCACCTCGTCCACACCAGCAGTGCACAGGCTCGCGCTCGCGGGCGGCGTCGTCGTGCTGCGCTCGCCGCTGGTGTCGTCGGGATGGTCTCTCTTTCCGGCTGCATGAGTGCCTCGAGCGCGCTTGAGTCACCGTTTACTGAAGACAAGTCGGAACCGACAGGCATTGCCATGCCGAAGTTTTCCTCCCCTGATTTGCCCTCTACCCCGGTCCCAACCACGGAAAGCAAAGCCAAAGACAAAGGTCCCTGCGACCTCGACGATGTCACTCTCGCGGCCTGCCTACCGCTTACCACCGCGCTAGCCTCAACCGGCCCTGGGGAGGCTCTCGTCGCCACCGACGACGGTGCACTCACCGTTGTCGCACCGGGTAAGACACCGCGTGAGGTCGCACGGCTCGGCGCCCCTGCAAAACAACTGCTGCCCAGTCCCTCGGTTGAAGAGGACCGTCAGGTCTTTGTTTTGCGTAACGACGACACCATTGCGCGCGTCACCCTCGTGGAGGGCAGCACCGCTGATGTGCGCGAACTTCCGGACCTCAGCGAGCCCGGCATTCTCGGAATCTATTTTGACCGAACTTCGGACACCCTGTCCCCGCGCAAATTGCTCGTGGGAGATCCAGGCATTGAGTTTCAGCAGTTCTGCCATGGTCCGGACGGAATGCCGCCGTTGGCAACCGCCATTCTCGACGGCACCCCACAGCTGGTTCAGCTCACCGGCCCTGTGATTAATCCCCTCGGCGGTGTGGACCTGAACGATTCCATCGGTGGATGCGCAGTGATGGGTGACCGCGTGGTCATTGCCATCCCAGACGCGCAGAAGGTCATCTCCATGCCGGTGGGTCCGAAGTCAAGTGGGCCCGACGCGGCGTGGGAGGTCAAGGGTTCCCCTGAAGTGCTTGTCGACGGCGACTTCGGCCACATCTCGTATGTAGCGGCTGTCGCAGCAAATCAGGGTATTGAAGTTTGGGGTGCCACGACCAACAAAACCGCCGGGGCACAACCGTCGGAGTCCGACGAGCGCGTCGTCAGACTGCCGAGCGATGGTGCCGCCGGCGGTTCCCCGGATTAGCTTTCAGGGAGGCTAGCTCAGCTTCTTCGCAATCAGCTGGTTGACCTGAGCCGGGTCTGCCTTGCCGCGGGTGGCCTTCATGACCTGCCCCACGATGGCACCGACGACCTTCTTGTTGCCAGCTCGGTACTTCTCGACGATGTCCGGGTTAGCAGCCAGTGCATCGTCGACGGCCTTCTCAATAGCACCGTCGTCGCGAACGACCTCCAGGCCACGGGCAGCAACGACCTCATCAACATCGCCCTCGCCTGCGAGCACGCCGTCAACGGCCTTACGGGCCAGCTTGTTGGTCAGCTTGCCCTCTTCAATCAGTGCAATCACACGTGCAACCTGTGCCGGGGTAATCGCGAGCTCAGCCAGCTCCACGCCTGCCTCGTTGGCCTTCTGCGCCAGGTAAGCGACCCACCAGGAACGAGCCTCAGCCGGGCCGGCACCAGCCTCAACGGTGTCGACAATCAGGTCGAGAGCGCCGGCGTTAACCAGGTCGCGCATTTCCTCGTCCTTCAGACCCCACTCTTCCTGAATACGGGCACGACGCACCCACGGCAGCTCCGGCAGAGTTGCGCGGATTTCCTCCACCCACTCACGCGGCGCAATCACAGGTGGCAGATCCGGGTCGTTGAAGTAGCGGTAATCCGACTGCGATTCCTTCGGGCGGCCCTTGGAGGTCGTGCCGTCGGTCTCCTGGTAGTGGCGGGTTTCCTGAACGATCTCCTCGCCATTAGTAATCGCAGCAGCCTGGCGCTGCATCTCGTAGCGAACAGCCTGTTCAACCGACTTCAGGGAGTTGATGTTCTTAGTCTCGGTACGAGTGCCGAACTCCTCCTGGCCGATTGGGCGCAGGGAAACGTTGGAGTCCACACGCATCGAGCCCTGGTCCATGCGGGCATCGGAGACACCGAGGGACTTCACCAGGTCACGCAGCGCAGAAACGTACGCACGAGCAACCTCTGGGGCACGCTCCCCTGCACCGAGAATTGGCTTAGTAACGATCTCAATCAGCGGAATACCTGCGCGGTTGCAGTCCACCAGCGAACGCGTGGCGCCGTGAATACGACCATCGGCACCGCCCAAGTGCGTCAGCTTGCCGGTGTCTTCTTCCATGTGAGCGCGCTCGATTTCGACACGGAACTCCGTGCCGTCGTCAAGCTGAACGTCAAGATATCCGTCGTAGGCGATTGGTTCGTCGTACTGCGAAATCTGGTAGTTCTTCGGCTGGTCCGGGTAGAAGTAGTTCTTGCGCGCGAAGCGGGAGGACTCAGCAATCTCGCAGTTCAGCGCCAGGCCAATCTTGATGGCCCACTCAACGCCCTGACGGTTAACCACAGGCAGCGCGCCAGGTAGGCCGAGGCTGCAGGGATCGACGTTGCTATTCGGCTCGGCACCAAAGTGCGCCGAGGAGGAGGAGAACATCTTGGTATTCGTCGAGAGCTCGACGTGAACCTCCATGCCCATTACCGGGTCAAAACGTTCGAGGACCTCATCAAAGTCCATCAAGTCATCAGCGTATGCAGCGGTCATGTTTGTAGAGTCTACTAGCGATGGCCCCGCAGGCGTGCCCTAGGGTATAAGTCGTGCCCGGAGTTAACGAACACCCACCGATTCCACCGACGTCAGCACGCGATACGCCAACGTTCCGCGACGCCGCTGACCGCCACCGCGCAGGCGCTACTTTCGACAACGACCTGCAGGAAAGCGCCGACGGAGCCACGGGCTACCACCGCGTGCGCCCCGGATATCCTCCAACCGTCATCGAAGCGCTTACCCGTCTCGCACCGCACCCACAGGTAGTCGCCGATATCGGCGCCGGCACTGGGAAGCTCACCGCCTCGCTTGCCGACGTCTACCGCGATGCCACCCTGCTGGCACTCGATCCCTCCACCGCGATGCGGCAAGCACTGATGCACAATGTGCCAGCGGCGGAATGCCTGGAAGGCACTGCGGAGCGCACGGGACTGGAGTCCAACAGCGTCGATGTAGCAACATGTGCGCAGACATGGCACTGGGTGGACCCGACAGCTGCAAGTAAAGAACTCACTCGGGTGCTACGCGCGGATAGCGTGGCTATGTTGGTGTGGAACACCTTGGATGTTTCCGTACCGTGGGTGCATCGGCTCAGCCGCATAATGCACGCCGGCGACGTGTTGCGTCCCGGCTTCTACCCCGAGGTTGGCCCGGAGCTGGAGCTAGTCGATGAGGTGCGTCTGGCCTGGGAGCAGACACTGACCATCGAGGACATCGTGCTGCTGGCACGAACCCGTTCCTATTGGCTTCGTTCCAAGCCCGCCACTCGCGCCAAGGTGGAGGCGAACTTGCATTGGTATCTCCACGAACACTTGGGGCACACATACGAAGAAGGCATCGCCCTTCCCTACCGGTGCGATGCCTTCTATTTTCGAGCTGCCTAAATTTTCGAGCTGCCTAGTCGCGCTAGTTACTTTTCTTTCTTCGGCTTAGGGTGAGCCACGCGCTTGAATGCATTCTTAGTCTGTCCGGCAAGCTTCTTCGGCGCAGTGGCTGTGGCCTCGCCTGGGAAGGAGTCCCTCGCGGTCTCGCGAGGATTGTCATCATCGGAGGCTTCCTCGATTTCGGAAAGTTTCTCCAGGCGCTCATTATCCTTTTCTACGATGCGCTCGGCGTCATCCTCGGTGAATTCAACATTATCGTCGCTGACCAGTTCCTCGACGATGTCGTCGCGGACGCTCTCCTGAAGATCGACGTTGGAAATGTTGGAGTTGGCCAAAGCGCGGTCGAGCTTCTTCTGATCGGCGGTGGTGAACTTCTTGTTCGGGTGCATCTTCCGGCGTGCGAGCTTACGGATACGGCCGCGACGCTTCGACTCCTCCATCAGCTTGTTACGTCCAGCCAGGTACGCACCACACAGAATCACGATAAGAGCGATACCGACGTAGCCAAGGGCCGGGTAGATGGAGCCAACCAGGGCCTTGAACCCAAAGAAACTTAGGCCAAAACCAATCAGCACCGTCACGATGAATACCAGGCGGAAACGCTGCGGGGTATTGCGTGTTAGGCGGCGGCCCAGCGCGTAGAACATGCCAATGGCCGTGTTGAAAATCATGGCGTAGATGATGATTGCCATCACGGTACCCAGGACCGGGTGGATGTCATTGACGATTGCCAGGGTCGGCATATCTTCGTGGCCAACATCCTTGACCTTGAAGAAGAGGGCAAAGGTCACCAGCGTCAGCAGACCTGCATAGATGCTCCCGCCCATGAGACCACCGATGCCAGCTTCACGCGGGTTCAGGTAGCTACCGCCGATGACAATCGACATCGATACGGCCACCATCACACAGAAACCGACATAGTTCAGGGCAGAAATAGACCAGTGTGGCAGCGATGTCGACAGTTCATTGGTGTACTGCGCGGCCTCCGACATCGACGTGTCGGTGGTGAACAAAGTGTAGATACCGGCTCCAAGCAGGAACACGATAATGAATGGAGTGATCATGCCAATCACGCGGCTGACCTTGTCGGCATCCAGCATGCCTACACCCAAAGTCAGGGCAACCATGATGACGGCGCCGATCCACACCTCAAGTCCGAACTGCTGGTTCAAGTTCGCACCGGCACCGGCGAACATGACGAAGCCGGTACAGAACAGCGTGATCATCACGGCGATATCCAAAATCTTCGAAACCCAACTGCGGGTGATTACGTCGAAGACCTCGGAGTGCTCATCAGCCTGCAAGTAGCTGGCAATTGACAGCACTGCCAGGCCACTGGCAATCATCACGACGGAGGCAAGTACCACGCCCCACAAGCCGTTAGTGCCAAATGCCACGAAGTACTGCATCATTTCCTGGCCGGATGCGAATCCGGCACCGACAGTTAGGCCGACAAAGGCCATCGCGATTGTTGTGGCTCTTTTCCACATAACGAGAAAATCCTAAATATAAGTCTATTTTTCAAAAACCGGAACCTTACAAAGCATACTGCCCGAGCTGGTGATTGATACACCAGCTCGGGCAGTATGCCTATTTTGTTACGAAGATGTGCCTAAATGTTTAGCAACGCGTGCTTAACCGACGCGTTTAACCAAACAGCGCAGCAGCTGCGCGGTAACGGCCATCCGGCACAACCTTCAACTCAGCAACCGCATCGTCGATGTCGATACGCTCGATGTTCTCACCGTGCAGAGCGACGATCTTGCCGAAGTCCCCCTCGTGTACTGCTCGGGTGGCGTGGACACCGTAGCGGGTAGCAAGCACGCGGTCGTACGCAGTCGGCGTACCGCCACGCTGAATGTGACCCAGCACCGTGGTGCGAACGTCGTACCCGGTGCGCTTCTTAATCTCCGCACCAATAACCTGACCAATGCCGTTGAAGGTTTGGTGGCCGAACTGGTCGACACCGCCCTCTTCGTACTCCATGGTGCCCGGCTTCGGGGTGGCGCCCTCAGCGACGACGATAATGCCGTACTTCTCACCCATCTGGAAACGGCGCTCCATCGACTTCACAATCTCGTTGATGTCGAATGGCTTTTCCGGAATGACAATGTGGTGAGCACCGCCGGCCATACCCGCATGCAAAGCGATCCAGCCCACGTGTCGACCCATGACCTCAACAATCATGACGCGCTGGTGGGATTCCGCAGTGGTGTGCAGACGGTCAACCGCGTCGGTGGCAACAGCCACAGCCGTGTCGAAACCGAAGGTGTAGTCCGTACCGTTGACGTCATTATCAATAGTCTTCGGAACACCGACGACCGGCACCCCATTGTCCGAAAGCCACTTGCCGGCCTTCAGCGTACCTTCGCCACCGATTGGGATCAGGGCATCGATGCCCGCATCAGAGAGATTTTCCTTGATGCGGTCGAGGTTAGACATGAGAATGTCCGGATGCACGCGGCCGGTGCCCAGCATCGTGCCGCCACGCAGCAGCATACGGTCAATCCGCTCATCGTCGTAAAGCTGGACCCTACGGTCTTCCATAAGACCAATCCAACCGTCCTCAAAACCGACGACGGTTGAGCCGTACTCGCTCGAGCTGGTACGGACAATTGCACGGATAACGGCATTCAGACCGGGACAATCTCCACCGGAGGTAAGGGTCGCAATTCGCATGATGCCCACCTTAGTCGCGTTAGTCAGTTCGTGCTTGACGGCCTTGGTCGAAACTACTTCTGCAGGTACTCCTGCCCTGGTAGCTCAGACGGTAGCTCCATCTTCGTCGTCACCTCCGACGCCGGCACAAGACCATATTCCTCGAGCGCCTTGCGCACGTACTCTGCGGCATCGACGTTCAGCGGAGACTCCGTCCACAATGCAATCGGCAGGTTAATAAAGCGGTTCTCCTTGACCGCCTCGAGATCCTTCGTTGCCGGATTCGTGCGCAAAACCTTGATTTTCTCTTCGAAGGTCTGACCTGGGTAGTCCACAAGCGCGATGAAGTCAGGATTCATCTCCGCGACATGCTCCCAGGAGGTCGTAGTCCAAGTGTCCTTAATCGACTCGGTCGCATTGATTGCACCGGCCTTTTCCAGGATGCCCTGCGGTGCGCCAAAGGAACCCGAGGTAATTGGTGCTTCACCGACAGAATCAAAGAGGAAGCCCACTGGCTTCTTATCTCCCTTTGGCGCGGCATCCAGGGCTTGCAGTCGGTTATCAATATCTGCAATAACCTTGTCGCCCTCACCGTCGTGTCCGGTCAAGGTAGCGATATTCTTCAAATCAATTTTGACAGCTTCCCACGGATCCACCAGACCACGAGTATGCCCCGGGTCGCCACTGCCTTCCTTGCCCGCCGAGGCTGCGTCACCAGTACGGCAAGATTCCGTCAGGGTGTAGGCACCGATACCGTGCTCGGAAAGCGATTCCGGGGTAATGCCCTTGTCTTCACTAAAGCCATAGCCCCAGCCCGCCAGCATCACATCCGGTTCGGCCGCAATGACCTGCTCCAGATTCGGGTATTCCTTCGCAACTTCTGGCTTCTGCGCAATTGCATCGCCATAAGCTGCGGTCAACACCGGCAGATGCGAGGCCATAGAGCTCACCGCTGTGATCTCATCCGCAGCACCGACAGCCAGCGCCAGCGAAGCAATATTGCCGTCATTAATCAGCAGCTTTTTAGCTACACCCGGGTAGCTGACTTCTTCACCGCAGTTGGTGAGGGTAAGGCCTGACGACGAGGCCTGCGTTCCCTCATCAGAGCCACAGGCGGCGGCTCCGAATGCCAGAGCAGCCACAGCGATACCAGCTGCTGAGGCACGAAGGGGACGTCGGAAAGCATGTGCGTTATTCAAGGGAGTACTCCTAGTTGATGGTGGCAGCATCCAGCTCGCTATCGATTGCGAGGTGGCGGCGGCCAGCGGGGGAATTGAGCTGACAGGATTCAACCTGAAAGATTTGGGCGACAAAGTCGCGGGTAAGCACTTCTGCGGGAATGCCGTCGGCCGCGATACCGCCGTCCGCGACCACGATGACGCGGTCGAAGTGGTTCATCACCAGGTCCAAGTCGTGGATCGCGGCAATGACACACGCTCCGCTGGAGCGGGCCAGACGGAGGACGGATTGTTGATGGCGCACGTCGAGGTGGTTAGTGGGCTCGTCGAGAAGCATGATTGGCGAGTCCTGGGCGATGGCACGCGCCAGACACACGCGACGACGTTGCCCACCCGAGAGTTGCCCACACAGGCGTTGCGCAACCGCTTCCAACCCCACGAGCTCCAGCGCACGGTCGACGTGGGAATTGTCCTCGGCGGTGTTGCCACCAAAAAGGCGCTGGTAGGGCAAGCGCCCCAGGGAGACAAAGTCGCGCACGCGCATTTCGGCGGGTGGAACCTCGTTTTGCGCGACGAAAGCCAGATCGCGGGCGCGGTGCTTCGAGCTGATTGAGCTCATCGATTTGCCGTTAATCTCGACCTCGCCCGTGGCCGGTTTCGTGATTCCACCGAGCGCACGCAGCAACGTGGATTTACCCGCGCCGTTAACACCAATGATGGCGGTCATGGGTTCTGCACCGAAGTTGAGGTTGACTCCGCTGACAATGGTGCGCCCAGCGATATCACAGCGCATATCTTTAGCGGCGAGTACAGATTTTGGTAGAGCGCTCATTTACTCAGCACCTCCGTAGCTGTAGTGCGAGCGGCTCATGAGGTAGAGGAAAAGTGGTGCGCCAACCAATCCCGTGACTACTCCCAGCGGCATTTCCTGGCTTCCGCCCACTACGCGCGCGATGATGTCCACCCAGATGAGAAACAGTCCACCCATGAGGGCAGCAACCGGTAGGACAACGCGGTGCGTGGCCCCTACCAAGATGCGGGTCAAGTGTGGAATCACCAGGCCGACAAACCCGATGCCGCCAGAGACCGCAACGAGCGTGCCAACGAGGACAGCCTGGAGCACAAATACCTGTGTGCGTAGCCGAGAAACATCAATACCTACGGCCGCTGCGGTGCTCTCACCAGTTGCCAGCGCATCCAGATGACGGGCTTTGACCAGGAAAAACAACAGTACTGCGATGAGGACAATGAGCGGGAAGAGCGTCTTCAGCCATGTCGCACCGGCAACAGAGCCCAGCATCCAAAACATCACGGACTGCGCGGCCCTCGGGTCTGGCCCAGCGAAGACCATGAAGCTACTCAGCGCGGAAAACGCAGCGGAGAGCACAACGCCGGAGAGCACCAAACGCAGCGGAGTCAGCCCACCGCCTGCAGTGGCGAAAGCACCGACCGCGAGGGTGGCCATTACTGCACCGAGGAGTGCACCGAATGTCAGCGGCGCGATGGGGCTACCGGAGAAAGCACCAAAGATAATCACCGCGGTCGCACCGGCACCGGCGCCGGCGGAAATACCTAGCAGATATGGGTCTGCCAACGGGTTACGGACCAATGTCTGCATAGCCACACCGGAGACAGCTAGCCCCGCCCCTACAATCGCTGCGAGAATACCCCGGGGAGCGCGGAGATTCCAGACGATGGTGTCCGAACTGGCGGGCACAGATTCATCGAGCTCAATGCCGAAGATGTGATGCGAAATGACCTGTGTCGTGGTGGACCAGGTGATATCCGCCGAGCCGAAGACCACCGCAGCGACCAGACTGACGGCAATGGCTATGACAATGACCAGCCCATAGATCCAAGGCATAAACCGCGGTGGGTTTTTAAATCTAACTCTCTCCATGTTTGCGTTCCTGCGTATGTATGAAACTCTCCCCGACACGACAACAACCGCCGCTCTCCCACTTCAGTGAGAAAACGACGGTTGCAGAAAACCGACTAAGGCTTATTGAGCGTCTTTATGCAATCGAGCCGCGAACCTTTTCGTAGGCAGCGCCGACCTTGTACAGACGATCGTCACCGTGGCGCGGAGCCATAATCTGCAGGCCTACCGGCAGGCCGGTGTCTTCAGCCAGGCCCGACGGCACGGACATGCCACACATGCCGGCCAGGTTGAGCGGCAGAGTACACAGGTCGAACATGTACATGCTCAGCGGGTCGTCAACCTTCTCGCCCAACTTAAACGCAGTGGTCGGAGTGGTCGGCGAGATCAGGACATCTACCTGTTCGAAGGCCCGCTCGAAGTCCTGCTGAATCAGGGTACGGACGCGCTGTGCCTGGATGTAGTAGGCATCGTAGTAACCGACCGATAGCGCGTAGGTACCAATGATGATGCGTCGCTTAACCTCATCGCCGAAACCAGCGGCACGGGTCATAGCCATGACCTCATCGGCCGAGTGCGAACCGTCATCACCAACACGCTGGCCGTAACGCATGCCGTCGAAACGAGCCAGGTTGGAGCTGACCTCACACGGCAGAATCAGGTAGTACGCGCTCAGTGCGTGGTCGAAGTTCGGGCAATCGACCTCGACCACCTCTGCGCCAGCTTCCTTAAGCTTGTCGACGGCCTCGTGGAAGCTGTCCAGTACGCCGGCCTGGTAACCCTCGGTGCGGTCGAACTGCTTGACGATGCCGACCTTAACCCCCGTGAGGTCACCGGTAGCACCTTCCTTGGCAGCAGCAACCACATCGGCAATCGGCTGCTCCGTGGAAGTCGAGTCATTCTCGTCGTGACCAGCAATGATTTCGTGCAGCAGCGCGGTGTCCAGAACGGTTCGCGCGGTCGGCCCACCCTGATCCAACGAGGAGGCGCAAGCGACCAGGCCGTAGCGGGATACCGTGCCATAGGTCGGCTTCACGCCGACCGTTGCGGTCAGAGCTGCTGGCTGACGAATCGAGCCACCGGTGTCAGTACCGATAGCCAGCGGAGCCATACCGGAGGCCAGCGCCGCGGAAGAGCCACCACCGGAACCGCCTGCGGTGCGCTCAACATCCCACGGGTTGTGAGTCGGGCCGTAAGCGGAGTTTTCAGTCGACGAGCCCATGGCGAACTCATCCATGTTGGTCTTACCCAGAATTGGGATGCCAGCTGCACGCAGCTTGGCAGTAACCGTTGCGTCGTAAGGGCTCATGTAGCCCTCGAGCATCTTGGAAGCGCAGGTGGTCGGCGCATCGGTGGTAGTGAAGACATCCTTCAGCGCCAGCGGAACACCGGCCAGCGCGGAGGCCGGCTCCTCGCCAGCATCCAGCGACTCATCGACCTTGCGAGCTGCAGCCAGGGCCTCTTCGGCACCGACGTGCAGGAATGCGTGAATGTCCTCATCAATTGCCGCGATACGGTCGAGGAACGCCTGGGTGACCTCTACCGAGGTCAGCTCACGAGCGTGAATCTTCTGTGCGAGCTCAAAAGCGCTCAGCCCCAGAATCGGGTCCTCAGCAACAGCGGCATGCAGGTTCGGGTTAGCTGCAATCATTTCTTCCACGTACTCCTACTCGCCGAGAATCTGGGGAACTTCGAAGCGCTGGCGGTCCTGCGACGGCGCCTGGTCCAGCGCCTGCTCCGCAGTCAGCGTCGGCTTGACGACGTCCTCGCGCATCACACCGGACAGCGAAGAGGGGTGACTCATCGGTTCAACATCATCCGCAGCCACCTTTTGAACGGCCTGGACGTGGTTAATAATGCCGTCGATCTGACCGGCGAACTCGTCGAGTTCCGCGTCAGTCAGAGCCAGACGGGACAATCGCGCTAGGTGGGCGACCTCATCGCGTGAGATAGCTGGCACGCTAGTACCCCTTTCATTTCTTCGTACGAAGCTAGTGCACAGAAGTTTAGTTGAAACTGATTTTGAACCGCGCGAGCGGGCTGTACTTGCCAACAGTAGTCGTTGTCGCCAAGTAGTTGTCCGCAGGGTCTTACATTTCAAAGGTTTACCCTGTAGCCTAAATCACTACTTCTATAGTTACACCGCAAGCATCACTATCAATTATTCGAAAGGTTGTGCACACAGCCATGAGTTACCTCCTTCGCATCCAGCTTCCCGACGAACCAGGCGCACTTGGCTACGTCGCGGCTGCCCTGGGCGAAGTAGAAGGTGATATTCGCAGTGTCGATGTCGTAGATTACGGCGCTAATGGCGTTGTTGTCGACGACATCGTGGTTGACCTGCCCATGGGCCTGCTCCCAGACACACTGATTACGGCGGCTCAGTCCATTAGCGGAGTGGAAGTCGATTCAATTAGGCCTTTTTCCGGCTCGGTCGACCGCCGCGGACAGATTGCGCTGCTGGCCAAGTTCTCACAGCACACGAAGAATTTGGATCGTGCCCTCGGAGATGTCGTCGACGGCCTGCCTCAGACTATGACTGCCGGCTGGGCTATCGTCCTCGGCGAACAGAGCGATGGCCGGTGGGTACGTCGCGCTTCCTCTACCGCTGCTCCAGAGGATAACGGCCGGACTCTGCCGGAAGCCCCGATTGACTCGCCACGAAACCTGGATCCGGACGAAGAAACGTGGCTTCCGGAGGACTGGACGGTTATGGACTCCTCCATTGCCGCTACCCCAATGGGCAAGGGCCTCGTTCTCGTTATTGGCCGGCCCGGCGGGCCAGACTTCCTGCCAAGTGAGGTTGAGCACTTGGGACGTATTGGCACGATTGTCGGTGCGATTATCGACTAGCAGCGGCTAGTGGGCTGCTCCCTTCTGTGGGCTGCTCCCTTCTGCTCGAAGCTCTTACCCTATGGCTCCTCCCCTATGGAGCGCAGTGATTCACGCTTAGCGGTAAAGTCTGGAAATGATACCAGTCAATAAGGAGCTTCTTTGATGTCGAACTTGAGTGACCTCGTCGGATCCCACGTGCGTGCCGAATCCGGCCGTGTCCCCCAGTCGTCCACTGAGATGGAATTCTGGTCCGGTCTGTCACGGGTTGTTGTCGATGACCTAGCGGACAACTGGCAGCGCACCACGGAGGCATACGCTGCTACCCGCCAGCAGCACTACTTCTCCGCCGAGTTCCTCATGGGTCGCGCCCTGCTGAATAACCTGCTCAATGCAGGTCTGGTGGATGAGGCCTCTGCTGCCGTGAAAAAGTACGGCAAGAATCTGACAGACGTGCTCGAGGCTGAACACGACGCCGCTCTCGGTAACGGTGGCCTGGGTCGTCTGGCCGCCTGCTTCCTGGATTCCTGTGCCACGCAGAATCTGCCGGTGACCGGTTATGGCATCCTCTACCGCTACGGTCTGTTCAAGCAGACCTTCGAAGATGGCTTCCAGGATGAGCACCCGGACCCGTGGATGGAAGAGGGCTACCCCTTCGTCATTCGTCGCGAGGAACTGTCCAAGATTGTCACCTTTGATGACTTGGTGGTGCGCGCTGTTCCATATGACATGCCAATTACCGGCTACGGCACCGATAACGTCGGCACGCTGCGCCTGTGGCACTCGGAGCCGATGCGTGAGTTCGACTATGACGCCTTCAACTCGCAGCGCTTCACCGACGCCATTGTCGAACGGGAGCGCGTCCATGACCTGTGCCGCGTGCTCTACCCGAATGACTCGACCTATGACGGCAAGGTCCTGCGTGTCCGCCAGCAGTACTTCTTCGTCTCCGCTTCGCTGCAGACGATGATCGATTCTTACATCGAGAATCACGGCGAGGACCTGCGCGATTTCCACAAGTACAACTCCATTCAGCTCAATGACACCCACCCGGTGCTCGCTATCCCAGAGCTGATGCGTCTGCTCCTGGATGAGCACGATATGAGCTGGGACGACGCCTGGAACGTCGTGTCCAACACCTTCGCCTACACCAACCACACCGTTCTGGCAGAAGCGTTGGAGACCTGGGAATACTCCATTTTTGACCGTCTCTTCGGCCGCGTTCTGGAGATCACCCGCGAGATTGACCGCCGCTTCCGCGAAGACCTGGCGGAGCGCGGCTTCGACCAGGGCAAGATTGACTACATGGCGCCGATTTCTCACGGTCGCATCCACATGGCGTGGATCGCCTGCTACGCCGCGTACTCCATCAACGGTGTTGCTGCCCTGCACACGGAGATTATTAAGCGCGAAACGTTGAAGGACTGGCACGATATCTGGCCGGAGCGCTTCAACAACAAGACCAATGGCGTCACCCCGCGCCGCTGGCTCAACCAGTGCAACCCGCGCCTGTCGGCACTGCTGACTCGCCTGTCGGGTTCGGACGCCTGGGTCACTGACTTGGACAAGCTCGCTGAGCTCGAAAAGTTTGCTGACGACGAGGCCGTGTTGCGTGAGATTCTCGACATCAAGCACGAGAACAAGAAGGACTTCGCCACCTGGCTGGAGCACCGCCAGGGTATTTCGGTGAACCCGGACGCCATCTTCGATACCCAGATTAAGCGTCTGCACGAGTACAAGCGCCAGCTTCTCAACGCGCTCTACATCCTCGATCTCTACTACCGCATCAAGGAAGACCCAGCGCTGGACGTGCCACCGCGCGTGTTCATCTTCGGTGCCAAGGCCGCCCCAGGCTACGTTCGCGCGAAGGCCATCATTAAGTTCATCAACGCTATCGCGGACAAGGTCAATAACGATCCGGACATGGACGGTCGCCTGCAGGTCGCTTTCGTTGAGAATTACAACGTCACCCCGGCAGAGCACATCATCCCGGCCACCGACGTCTCCGAGCAGATTTCCACTGCCGGTAAGGAGGCTTCGGGTACCTCGAACATGAAGTTCATGATGAACGGCGCACTGACGCTGGGCACCATGGACGGCGCAAACGTCGAAATCGTCGACGCCGCCGGCGAAGAGAACGCCTACATCTTCGGTGCGCTGGAAGAGGAGCTGCCGGAGCTGCGTCGCACCTACAGCCCGCGTGGCACTTACGAAACGGTGCCGGGGCTCAAGCGCGCGGTCGATTCGCTTGTCGACGGCACTTTTGCTGACGGTGGCAGCGGAATGTTCCACGACCTGCACTTCTCGCTGCTGGAGTCCAACGGGTACGAGCCAGCCGATGTCTACTACGTCCTCGGCGACTTCGCTGACTACCGCGAGACCCGCGACCGCATGGCCGAGGACTACCGCGACGAGCTGGCGTGGGCCAAGAAGTGCTTCCTGAACATCATCCGTTCGGGCCGCTTCTCCTCCGACCGCACTATCCGCGATTACGCCAATGAGGTCTGGAAGCTGGAAGAGACCAAGATTTAGGCCCGGCTGGGTCAAATCCTGGCTGGGCCAAGCCCCAGCTAGGCCTGACCAGTTTCCAGCAATCGCTTGAACCCATCCTCGTCGAGGATGGGCAAGCCCAGCTCCTCGGCCTTTGTGGCCTTGGAACCGGCGTTTTCGCCAACCACCACGTAGTCGGTCTTCTTCGACACCGACCCTGCGGCCTTACCGCCACGGGAGATAACGGCTTCCTTCGCGCTGTCGCGAGTGAAGTCCTCCAAAGAGCCGGTGACTACCACGGTCAATCCCTCTAGCACCTGATCTGGACGATCGGCGACCTCATCGGCCATACGCACACCGGCAGCTTCCCAGCGCTCGACAACCTCGCGGTGCCAGTCCACCTCGAACCAGTCAGCCACGGAATCGCCGATGATCTCGCCAATGCCATCGATGGCCGAAATCTCCTCGCGGCTCGCAGCGCGCAGCGCCTCCATCGAGCCGAACTTCTGTGCCAAGGTCCGCGCCACTGTTGGACCCACATGACGAATGGACAGGCTGACCAATACGCGCCACAGCTCTTTATCCTTAGCTGCCTCGATGTTGGCCAACAGTTTCTTACCATTGGCGTTCAGGGTTTTCCGCGAAGCCGTAGTGTAGACCTCAGTGCCGAGCAAATCTTCCTCGGTGAGGTCGAAGAGGCGGGACTCGTCGGCAAGCACGCCGCGATGAATCAAATCGGCAGCGCCCCTCTCCCCCAGGTTTTCGATATCGAACCCGGAGCGGGAGGCGAGGAATTCAATTCGACGCCGCAGCTGACCTGGACAGTAGCGGGTATTGGGGCAACGCCAATCGGCATCGCTGTCCTTTGCCGGAGCCAAACGAGTACCGCACTCGGGGCAGAGAGTCGGGTAAATGTACTTTCGCTCGCTACCATCTCGGAGATCGGCTACGGGGCCGAGTACCTCTGGAATCACGTCACCGGCCTTGCGGATGGTCACACGGTCCCCGATGAGCACACCCTTTCGGTGCACCTCGGAAGGGTTGTGTAGCGTCGCCATCTCGACAGTTGACCCGGCCACGAAGACCGGCTTCATCACGGCATATGGCGTCGCACGACCAGTTCGGCCGATGGAGACTCGAATGTCCAGCAGGTCCGTGGTGACCTCTTCTGGCGGATACTTGTAGGCAATCGCCCAGCGCGGCGCCCGCGAGGTCGCGCCCAACGCGCGCTGCTCGGAAAGGGAGTCAACCTTGACCACAAGCCCGTCCATCTCGTGGATGGCGTCGTGGCGGTGCTCGCCCCAGTACTGCATCTGCTTAACGACGTCATCCGCGGAATGAACCTGCTTTGTATACGGCGACACGTGGAAACCCCACTCGTCCAAGGCACGATATGCCTCGTGCTGGGACTGTGGACGCCAGCCCTCGATATGACCAATTCCATGGCAAATCATGGACAACCGGCGCTTGGCCACTTCTGCAACATCCTTCTGTCGCAGGGAACCGGCGGCGGCGTTACGGGGGTTGGCAAACGGCTTCTGACCCGCTTCGACGCGATCGGCGTTGATGCGTTCGAACTCTTCCAACGAGATAAAGACTTCACCACGCACCTCGAGCACGTCGGGGATGTTCTCGCCGCTGATTTCATGCGGAATATCTTCGATAGTGCGCGCATTGGCGGTGACGTTCTCCCCCACGCGGCCGTCTCCGCGGGTGGCCGCCCGGACAAGGCGGCCATTCTCATAGACCAGATCGATAGACAGGCCATCGATTTTCAGCTCGGTCAGATACGTGCTGGCCGGGGTGCGGGCCAGCCAGCCGCGCAACTCCTGCTCATCGAAAACATTGTCCAAGCTGTAAAGGCGTTCGAGGTGCTCAACAGGCTCGAACACTTCCCCGTCGGCAGGCGTGTCGACCTGCGCACCGACCTGCTGCGTGGGGCTGTCCGGCACCACCAGATCGGGCCACTGCTCCTCTAACCGCTGCAGTTGACGGAACATCTCGTCATACTCAGCATCGGAGATAACCGGCTGCGCGGTGTAGTACAGCGCAGCGTTTTCACGAATGCGAGTTGCTAGATCTTGCCACTTCTCCCGGACGTCCGCCGGCGCTGGCTCGGAGGCGGGGGCGCTGGAAAACGAAGACAAATCGGAGGTTGACAGGTCGGAGTTCTCATCGGTCGAGGAAGTCACGTCGCTCATTCTATGTCATTGCCCGGATGCGCCGGAGGACACGGAAATTCTCTTGACCTTGTTCCTGCCCCTCAGCGAATCCGCACTCTCCGCTACAGTTGAGACATGCATAATTTCGATCCGCGACGCATGCTCGCGTTTGATCTGGAGACTACCGGCACGGATCCTCGCACCTGCAAGATTGTCACTTCCGCACTGGTCCGACTGACTGAGCAGGGCAAAGATTCCACCATCATGCTCGCTAATCCCGGTGTCGAAATTCCGCAAGCTGCGTCTGATGTGCATGGCATCACCACTGAAAAAGCTCGCGCGGAGGGACGCCCGCACGATGAAGTGCTAGCGGATACCATTGCCGGCCTTCGAGCTGCCTGGCGCGATGGTCTGACCGTAGTGGCCTATAACGCGGCTTATGATCTGACGGTACTGCGCTCGCAGGATCCCAATTTTACTGTTGACGGCCTCGTCGTCGACCCCTTTGTGCTGGATAATTACTTCGACCCAGAACGCCGTGAAAAACGCACATTGACTGATGTCTCCCGCCATTATCAGGTGCGCCTGGACGGGGCACATGATGCCACCGAAGATGCTCTGGCGGCTGCGCGCATCGCATGGGTGATGGCGCGCCACTACCGGGAGCTAACCGAAAAATCGGGAGAAGAGCTGATGGAGCTGCAGGCCGTCGCGTACTACCAGTACAAGAAGAACCTGCAGCAGTACCTGACCGAAAAAGGTAAGGATACGTCGGACTTCACCTTCGGGTGGCCGATGGACTGAGCAGCGGCCCCCTCACCCTCCCCGGCTCTCCCAATATCCAGAGTTTTGTGATTATCCAATGGAAATCGAATATCCAAAATTCGGCGGAATATCCAAGTTATCCAAGCCGATGTGGATTATCCATTGCTATGATTGATGCGTGACCACTCGCGGCGACAAGGCCATCTCCATCCCACGCAATCCTTTCCACCCCACATTCGGCCGATCCCCGGCCATCATCGGTGGGCGCGATGTCGAGCTGGACTCGTTTGAGCTGGCTCTGGCGGAAGGCCCCGGTAATCCCTGGCGAACCGCGCTAATTTCCGGTACCCGCGGAATCGGTAAGACGGTACTTCTCAACGAGTTTGAAGCCGCAGCAAAGCAACTGGGATGGATTGTGCTGCGTGCTCACATCGGCTCTGAAATGATTTCTGAACTCACCGATGTCACCATTCCGCGCACTTTCAGTGCCATTGACAGTGCACCGATGGGCAAGGGCCGTCACCTCACCGGCCTGTCCATCGCCGGCATTGGCGGGTTTAAGACGGAAGTCAGCACTTCTCAGCCCGAGCCCGGCAGGAATCTGCTCAGCCAACTTCAGGATCTCTCGGCTCTCCTCATGCCACAGGGATCCGGCATCTTGCTCACTCTCGACGAGGTTCAAAGTGCAGACCCCGCACAGCTCAACGAAATTGCCCATGCAATCCAGGACCTAAATCGCGACGATGCGGAGATTGCCTTTGTCGCAGCCGGGCTGCCCAGCGGTATCGAAGACTTGCTCCAGCTAGAGGGCGCAACATTCTTACGCCGTGCCGAGCGCGTGTCTCTGGGCCGATTGGACGTGGAGACCACCAAGGACATCATTCGCAGAACTGCAGAACTCGGCGAACGCGCGATGACCGAGGATGCCGTCGAGCTGGCCGCTGAACTCAGCCACGGCTACCCGTATCTCATACAGACCATTGGCTCAGTCGCTTGGGCTAAGGCCAGGTTGGCCCACTCGGACACCATTACCGCTCAGCATGTCTCGGATGCCGCAGCGGAATCCATCCGCCGCATCGGGCTGCAAGTTCATGCGCCCAGCCTGCGGAAAGTGCCACCTCGCCAGATTGATTTTCTCAAAGCGATGGCGCGCCTCTCCCCCAATGGAAAGCCCGTGGCCACGAGCGCCATCGCAGAGACCATGGGACGCAAACTCTCTGGCATCTCACAGCTTCGCCATGACCTGATTTACCGCGAGTTGATTGTGTCAGCGTCGACGGGATACGTGGAATTCACACTTCCCTACTTCGCCGACTACCTCAATACGCTGGTGGAATAAGGTCGCTATTCGTCGCGAGCCAAGTCACCGGCTGCCCGACGAAGAAGTTCCGTGGCATTACGGCCTGCGCCGAGTTGCGCCTGTGCTTCTTCATTGGAGCTGGCAGCAAAGCCGCCCATCGGCGCCAGATTCAAGCTCTCAGCAATCTGTAGGCGCGAATAGCCCAGCTCATCCCAGAACAGCGCTGCTTGCTCAGCGAGTGCTCGAGCCGGTGTCGCCACCGGGACGCCCGTGTGCTCTTCTCGCTCCGTGACCGTCACTGGCACAATACCCAGCTCCAGGGACATATCGGCACCGACCACGGCAGCCGCAAAATCCAGTTGCTGCGTGGTGGTCAGTTCTTTGCGAGGTAGCCACACTCCGGCCGCACCGGAATCCGCCAAGGCCTGAACAGCCAGGCCATCGGGGCTCGACAGCGCGATGGTCACTTCGATGTCGTCGTCACGCAGCGGCCCCGTGACCTCGAGGAAGATCTCCGCGATCTCGCGGTGCCCCTGGGCGGGGAGATAGCCCGCGTTGCCCATCAGCATGGACGGAGCCTTGATCTTGCCCTGTACGACTGCGCCGAGTGCGGGTTCTGCCAGAAGTACCTCGATGTCGCTGTCGAAACGCCGACGGACATCGGCGATGTGGGAAGCCAATCCCGCGGCCAGCGACTGCGCGAAGTACTTCACGGCGCCGCGGTCAACGGCGATGAGATGGCCTGCGGCATTTTCCACCGAAGTCGCCATCGTCCATGGGCCGAGAGCGGTCAGGCGAATCTTCTGCGGGGTGCGTCCCCACGCTTCCTCGCACGCGTCGATGTCTCGGTGGAGATAATCAGTGGCCAAGGCACTCGCGCGACCACGACGGTCGGCGACTTTCCAGGAGCGCGCTCCCCTGTCCACGACGAGGTCAGCCATGAGGGCGGCCGTGCGACCGACGGCATCGGCGCCGAACCCACGGGCGGGCAACGTCGGTAGCGTGAGGTGACCTTCCAGGCATTCGCCAATGACAATCTCTGCCGCCTCGTGTGGATTGCGGCCCGGCATCGGGCCAAGGCCGACAAAGGAGGTCACGACAAGTCCTCTTCACGGGCGGTCGAGACAATCGTGCCGGAGCCCAGCACGTAGTCGCCCGCAGTGTCAGTGTGGTACAAAACAGCGGCCTGGCCAGGAGCGACACCACGGAGCGGATCGCTCAGGCGCAGCCGGAAGGCGCCACCGCGTCCGGTGATGTCATCGTCAGGTCCTGCCAGCACTTCAATACGGCAGTCGATGGGGCGACCGTGCGCACGCACCTGCACCTGCAGCTTGCCGGCCTCCGAGGCAGCGAGTACTTCATCCGGGTTGGCCAGCCAGATGGCACGGTCGGCCTCGAGCACGTTGACATTCAAGTCCGCAGCCGTGCCGATTGTCACCGTGCCGGTCTCTGCATCAATGCCGGTGACATAGCGCGGCTTGCCATCCGGCATCGGCCCCGCCAGGCCAATCCCCTTGCGCTGACCAATGGTGAAACCGTAGACACCGTCGTGCTCAGCGACGGTGTCGCCAGTTTCCTTATCCACAATGGTGCCCGGGCGACGGCCAATCTTCGCGCCCAGGAACGCCTTGGTATTGCCATCCGGGATGAAGCAGATGTCGTAAGAGTCCGGCTTGTTGGCAGTGCCTAGTCCCATCCCGCGGGCTTCTTCACGAATCTCTGGCTTCTCGGTGTTTCCTACCGGGAACATCGAGCGCTGCAGCTGCTCGCGATCCAGCACGCCCAGGACATAGGACTGGTCCTTCTTCGCATCGCGGCCGCGGCGCAACAGGCCGTCGTCGCCAAGCAAAGCGTAGTGCCCCGTGACCACAGCGTCGAAGCCGAGCGCGATGCCGCGCTCTAGTAGAGCGGCGAACTTGATGCGTTCATTGCAGCGCAGGCATGGGTTCGGCGTCTCGCCGCGCTCGTAGGAGTCGTAGAAGTCATCCATGACCTCTTCCTTGAAGCGCTCGGAGAAATCCCAGACGTAGAAAGGAATGCCCAGCTCATCGCAGACGCGGCGGGCATCGCCGGAGTCCTCTAGCGAACAGCAGCCGCGGGATCCGGCGCGAACGGACTGCGGATCTTTCGACAGCGCCAAGTGCACGCCGACGACCTCGTGACCTGCGGCCAATGCACGCGCCGCAGCCACGGACGAATCCACACCACCGCTCATTGCTGCAAGAACTCGCATTGCGTTGCAACCTTTCCCCTCTAGATTTTGTGCACGTGTCACCGTACCACCACGGGGCAAAAACTAAGCCATGCCAGCACGCCGCGCCCGCTCGACCGTTTCCGGCAGCGCCGAAATGACGGCGTCGACATCCGCCTGCGTCGAGGTGTACCCCAGCGTAAAACGAATCGACGACCGCGCTTCCGGCTCCGAAACGCCCATCGCCATCAGCACGTGCGAGGGACGATTAACGCCCGCGCTACATGCCGATCCCGTAGAACAGTCAATTCCCGCCGCATCGAACAGCATGATCAAACTATCGGCCTCCGCGCCCGGGAAGCTGGCGTAGACATGCCCCGGCAAAGCGAGCTCGCTGGTGTGGATAATCGCACCGTCGATGTGCATGATTGCCCTGATGAGCTGCTGCGTCAGACCGCGGATTCGCTCATCGTCCGCCGCCATCGTGTCCACCGCCGCGCGCAGTCCTGCCGCCATGCCCGCCGCCGACGCCACGTCCTGCGTGCCCGAACGCAGTCCGCGTTCCTGCCCGCCGCCGTTGTTATGCGGGGTAAGTTTCGCTTCACGACGAACAAGCAGCGCCCCAATCCCACGGGGACCGCCGAACTTGTGCGCGGAGATGGCCATTGTAGTGGCGCCACTTGCGTGGAAATCAATGGGCAGATGTCCGGCTGCCTGCACAGCATCGATATGGAAAGGCACGCGAGCATCCTTCGCCCGCTTGGCAATCTCCTCCACCGGCTGGATGGTGCCGGTCTCATTGTTCGCCCACATGCACGTCACCAGCGCGGTGTTCTGCCGACTCATCTCCGGGAACTGCACCATGTCAACGCGACCATCAGCACCTACAGGAGCCTCAACAATCTTGGCCCAGTGTTCCTTTTCCAGATGGTGGCATGTCTTCAACACTGCATCGTGCTCGATTGGTGGAACCACAATGTCCGAGCCAGAGGCCTTGAAGTACAGGCCTGAAATCGCTAGATTGTCGGCCTCAGTTCCACCGGAAGTAAAAACTACCTCGATGGGATCGGCACTGAGCAGCTCTGCAATTTCTTCTCGGGACTCTTCCAGAACCTTTTTCGCAATGCGTGCGGTGGCGTACTGCCCCGAGGGGTTGGCCAGACCTAGGTTCTCGACCATTGCCGTGCGCGCTTCTGGGCGCAATGGTGTAGTCGCGGCATGATCCACAAAGTAACGGGTCTTCGCAGCAGACTTCATTTCACTCTTCTCGTCCGGAGCGGCAACGATGTGGTCATTAAGCATGCAGGCAGTATAACGCTGCGTGCGCCTTATGCTCACTATCCGCCATAGTTAAACCTCACTGTCTGCACGAACAGATGAGTAGGACCAAAAAATGCTCGGGGCGGGAACAGACAGGAAATCTGTGCCCACCCCGAGCGGGTAGTTGCTAGCCGAGTTGACTCTCGGCCAGCAGCCTTACGCAACTAGCAGCCTTAAGGCAAGTGCGTATTACTTCAGGTTCTCGATAGCCTGCGGGACAACGTCGAACAGGTCACCGACGACACCGAAGTCAGCAATCTCGAACAGCGGAGCCTCTTCGTCCTTGTTGACCACAACGATGGTCTTGGAGGTCTGCATACCTGCCTTGTGCTGGATAGCACCGGAAATACCCAGAGCAACGTAGAGGTCCGGGGAAACGGTCTTACCGGTCTGGCCAACCTGGAACTGACCCGGGTAGTAGCCAGCGTCAACAGCAGCACGGGAAGCACCAACAGCTGCGCCGAGAACGTCTGCCAGCGGCTCAACAACGTTCTTGAAGCCATCCTCGGATGCGACACCGCGGCCACCGGAAACAACCAGCTTAGCCTCGGTCAGCTCCGGACGGTCGCCGCCCTCAGCCGGTGCGAAGGAAACGATCTCGACAGCGTTGTTGCCGATCTCTGGGAATGCAATCTCGGTAACGTCAGCGGAACCGGACTTCTCCTCCGGGTCAACGGAGCCCGGACGCAGAGCGTAGACCGGGGATGCGCCGTAGCCGACACCGTCGACGATGTACTCGCCACCGAAGATGGAGTACTTAACGGAAGCGTCATCGTTGATAGCAACAACGTCGGACAGCAGACCGGAACCGGTCAGCGCAGCGACGCGGCCAGCGATTTCCTTGCCGGTTGCGGAAGCGGAAACCAGCACCGGAACCTCACGCTCGGAGGCCAGGCCGACGAGAACGTCAACCTCAGGGGTGATCAGGTACTTGTCGGCATCGTCGGACTCAGCAGCGAGAATCTCGCCAGCGCCGTAGGAGGCCAGGGTGTCTGCGAAGCCAGCAGCGGTACCCGGGGTACCCACGACAACTGCGGCCGGGGTGCCGAATGCGGAAGCAGCGGTCAGCAGTTCAGCGGTGGTGTTCTTCAGCTCGCCATTTGCGTGCTCGACGAGAACGAGGACGTCGGTCATAGTGATCTTTCTCCTACTTGTATCTCTATTTGTCTTCTATTCGCGTCAAGCGCCTTAGATGAACTTCTGGGCCTTGAGGTACTCGGCCAGCTTGGCGCCGCCGTCTCCCTCATCGTTAATGCGCTCACCAGCGGTCTTAGCCGGCTTCGGAGTGGAGCCAGTGACACCGGTAGCAGCGTTTTCGAGACCAACCTGCTCTGCCTCAGCAGCAACATCGTCCAGAGTCAGCTCGGTGACCGGCTTCTTCTTAGCGGCCATGATGCCCTTGAAGGATGCGAAGCGCGGGCTATTAGCCTTCTCAGTGACGGAAACGACTGCCGGCAGGGATGCCTTGAGCTGGTAGATGCCGTCTTCGACCTCGCGCTCACCGGTGATGGAGTCACCGTCGATAGCGACGGAACGCAGGTGAGTCAGAACCGGAAGGTCGCGGTAGACACCGAGGATAGCCGGGACGGAAGCGGTGCCACCGTCGGTGGAGGCGTTACCGGTGACGATGAGGTCAACATCTTCGAGGGTGTCAATGACGTTGGACAGAGCCCATGCGGTCTGAACAGCGTCGGAACCTTCAAGTGCGTCGTCCGAAAGAATGACGGCGTCGTCTGCACCCATGGACAGAGCCTTGCGCAGTGCCTCGATGGCACGATCCGGGCCAACAGTTGCGACGGTAACGTTTCCGCCGTGCTCTTCCTTCAGCTGCAGGGCAGCCTCAACAGCGTTCTCATTAATTTCGTCGAGAACTGCGTCTGCAGACTCACGATCGAGGACAAACTTGTCATCGGTGAGCTTACGCTCGGACCAGGTGTCCGGAACCTGCTTGACCAGAACCACGATGTTCGGCATTTTTCTGTCGTCCTTACTGGTTGATTACTGGTGAACGTTTATCTGACCTTACTTCGCAAGCCGCCTCACAATAAAGTGAACCAGGCCACGCTCTAGGTCGTCTGTGTTGAAGATAACAGAACCTATCGCCAATGCGAAGGTGATCCAGATAACAATGTCGTTATTTTTTTAAATTTTTTTCTACACCACGAGCACAGCCCGCCCGCCAACATGCTATTTCCGCATGTCAGACGTTAATAGTACGCAATCAACTGCAGCTATCTCCGCAGTATTCGCCGACAGCAAACACCGATCCCCAACGGGCTACCCCCACCAGTTTTCCGTCGTAAAGCGGTCCTTAACCGATCTCCCGGGGCTGACAGATAAACGCCGTCGCGCTCCGTCCGATGCGCGTGACAACCACCGCCAATGCCCTGGAGCCCTTAAGTTTCCACTGCTTGCGCAACGCGTCGGGGTTGGCGTCTACCCCGCGCACGAGAATCTCCACCGATCCGCAATCCAACGCTGCCAGTGCCTTGCGAACCTGCTTCAACCCCACTTGCTCAATAACTTCGAACCCGGCAATCCCCTGCGGCAAAACATCGCCACTGACGTGCGCAATCCGCTCATCGAGCTGCCAGAGCCCATGCGCCGCCGCAAAATGCCGCACCAGCCCGGCGCGCACAATCGCCCCATCCGGATCAATGATGTACCGGCCGGCAGCGCGCACATCGACGTCGTCAGGCATGGTGTCGTCGTAGGTCTGCACGTCCACCGCCGACAACTCTAACGGCCTGTGCTTATCGACGGTCTGGATAACCATCGCCGATCGCGTTACGGATTGCCCATCGGTAACTCCGGCCAGCCCCGGCGTATATAGACACGCCTCCTTGACCGCACCGTCCACCGAAGTGACAGCCACTTCCCCGCTCCACTCGCTGAAGTCGAGGCCCGGCGCACATTTGATAGCTAGTTCTTTGTCGGGCCAGGCGGCTATGAGCGCCGGCAGCGACGGGAGCAAGTCCTCCGGGTTGGTGATCCTGCGGCCCCCGGAGCGGCGTGCAGGGTCAGCGACAATGACGGGTGCGTCAAAGGCCGGTTGCAAAGCATCGGCCTGCGCGAAAATGTTCTTGCCGACGTTATGCCGCGCCATGGCCAGCCGTGCAAGGTCGAGATCAGACCCGACGACGGTCAGGCCCAGGTGGTCAATTGCTGCCACTTCAGTACCGATGGAGCAGGTCACATCGGCCACTGCTTCGACACCGAGATGCGCAAGCCTACGGGCGCGAGCCATCGCGACGACAAAGGGCGTGGCCTGTTGCGCTGCTTCGGAAGAGAAGATCCAGTCCCCTGGCAGTTTGCTGACCGCCGAACGCCGAGCTGCCGCGACCTCAATGACCGCGCGACCAAACTCGCCACAGTGTTGGCGTAGATGCGCGGAGTCTGCAATCAGAGACTTTTTAGTGAGCGCGAGCTGGTCGGCCTCATCTAGCCACTTCGGGTGAGCAGCAACAGCGGCCACCTCTGCAGCGGACAGGGACACTCGTTATCTCCTTCCAACTAGGGATCAGCCGGTTAACGGGGGTTGAGTAGTCGGCTAACGGTTCATACCTTTGCGCAAATGCCCCATGTGGGTGGCAACGGCAAAGTACTCATCCATAAAAGGTTCCCCGAGGAAGTCACTACTGGTGCGTCGCACCGGAGTGTTTCTGGCCGCCTCGAGAGCCTCCGCCACAGTACCGACACCGTCCAAACGAGTCAGTTGCGCCCAGGTCGGAGGCATGAGGCCAAGTAGCCCACGGCGCCATCCATCCAAAATCGTAGTCGGGCGGAACCAGCCTGAAGATGATGCCTCAGAGGTGTCACCGTCGGCCCTTTGACCGTCGGGAAGCGCGGCGAGGAAGAAATAGGTGTCGTAGCGAATGGGGTTGGATTCGGGTGTCACCCAGTTAGCCCAAGGACTGACGAGTTCGGCATCGAGCGCCAGATTTTCATTGCTAAGGAAATCCGTCAACGACAACTCGTGGGCTTCCAGCTGTCGTCGCTGACGGTGGAAGCGGTGGCCATCTGCGACAATCTCACCGCCAGCATTGCGAACCAACAGAGTGCCTGTTTCCTCAAAGGTCTCACGCACGGCCGCGCAGGTGAGCGCGTGCGCCCGCGCGCGACCGACGTTAAAAGCCTGCGCGATCCGCGACTCGGGGTCGGCTTCCGACGGCTCGGTCACGGCCATGACCTCATTCGCGACAGCTGGGAAATCACGCTGGTCTACTCCACCGCCGGGGAACACGGTCATGTTGGCCGCAAAGCGCATTGAGGATACGCGTTCTTGAACGTAGACCTCGAGCCCGCAGTGGGTGTCGCGGAGCAGCAACACAGTCGCAGCCAGTTTCGGCGACGCGGGTGTATTCGGGGTTTCAGGTGTCGGAACCGCCATGAGCGTCTACTTCTTCCGGTGCTTTCCAGCAGGCCGTGCCCGGCGCGCAAAGTAGCGATCATCGATGCGATCGACGACGATTTCCTGGTGGAAAGCCTTGGTCAGGTTCTCACTGGTCAGGACGTCGTCAATAAGCCCCTGTGCGATGACATTGCCTTCGTCGAGGAGCATCGCATGGGTGAAGCCGTACGGAATTTCTTCCGGGTGGTGCGTAATCATCACCATCGCCGGCGCATCCGGGTCGAGTGCGAGTTCGCCTAAGTAACCGACCAGGTCCTCACGGCCGCCGAGGTCGAGTCCGGCTCCCGGCTCATCGAGAAGCAGCAATTCGGGGTTGACCATCATGGCTCGTGCGATGAGTACGCGCTTGCGCTCTCCCTCGCTGAGAGTGCCCCAGGTGCGGTCTGCAAGATGCTCAGCACCCATGCGCTCGAGAATCTCGGAGAGCTGTTCGAAATCCATCTCTTCATAGGTCTCACGCCAGCGCCCCAGGACGGAGTAACTGGCGGAAATAACAAGGTCCGCGACCTTTTCGTCATTGGGAATGCGGTGAGCAATCGACGATGACGTCAAACCAATCATTGTGCGCAGATCACGCATGTCGGTGCGCCCAATCTGCTCGCCCATCACATGGGCCACCCCTGAAGACGGGAACTCCTCCGCTGCAGCAATGCGCATTAAAGAAGTCTTGCCTGCGCCGTTCGGCCCCATGATGACCCAGCGCTCATCAAGTTCTACTTGCCAATCCACCGGCCCGACCAGCGTACGGCCACCACGGATGAGGTTTACGTCGCGAAAGTCGAGTAGCAAATCTTCGTTAAAGTCTTCTTCCAATTCAGCCACACATCCATGGTGCCCTAACTTTGCCCAAATGTGCGCTTGGACATTCTCATCTATCCTCGGTAGAGAGCAAATCGAGTTCACTCGAGATGGTTTTGCTTCGATTTTCACCTAGCTCGCCGACAATTAGGAGAACGTCTTTTATGACTGGTCGAATCGGTATTGATGACATCCGTCCTCAAATCAACGGTGGTGCAACTCCATCGAAGGCCGTAGTGGGTGAAGTCGTCCCAACCTTTGCCGTCATTTGGCGAGAAGGCCATGACGCGATGAACGCCACGCTCAACGTCAAGGGGCCGAAGGAATCAGCTTTTGCTTCCCGCTCACAGCGCATTCCAATGCACTTTTCTGACCATGATCCAAATCAGGTCAATGCCACCTTCGTCCCAGATGTTCCCGGGCTGTGGACCATTCGCATTGATGCCTGGTCCGACCCGATGGCAACGTGGCGCAACGCTATCACCAAGAAGTTCGAGGCCGGTCAGAGCGAAGCTGAACTCGCTAATGATCTAGAAATTGGCGCCGCTCTCTTCGACCGCGCCGCCGCTGGTGCCGCTGCTATCCACCGCAACCACCTACGCTCCATCGCCGCAGGTCTGCGCGGCGACGGCGATCTTCGCGCCCGCATTGCAGCCGCGCTTTCCGACGAGACCCGCGCCATTTTGCAGGCGCACCCGGTGCGCGACCTTTTGACCCGCGGAAAGACCCGCAAGATCAAGGTTGACCGCCGCGAAGCCCTGTACTCCTCTTGGTATGAGTTCTTCCCTCGTTCCAACGGTGGTTACGGCGAAAATGGCGAGCTGCTGCACGGCACATTCAAGACTGCGGTTGCACAGCTTGATCGCGCTCAGCGCATGGGCTTCGACACGGTCTATCTGCCCCCGATTCACCCAATCGGTGAAATCAATCGCAAGGGTCGCAACAACACCCTGACCCCGGAACCGGGCGATGTCGGATCTCCGTGGGCTATCGGCTCCGCAGAAGGTGGCCACGACGCCATCCACCCGAGCCTCGGTGACGAAAAGGACTTCAAGGAATTCATCAAGGCTGCTAAGGAGCGCAACCTCGAGGTCGCTATCGACCTAGCGCTCCAGTGTGCACCGGACCACCCCTGGGCTAAGGCTCACCCGGAGTGGTTCACCGTGCTGCCGGACGGCACCATTGCCTACGCCGAGAATCCGCCGAAGAAGTACCAGGACATCTACCCGCTGAACTTCGACAACGATGCCAAGGGCCTGTACGCAGAGGTTCTGCGTGTAGTGAAGTTTTGGGTCAAGCGTGGAGTCAAGGTCTTCCGCGTGGATAACCCCCACACCAAGCCGGGCAACTTCTGGGAATGGCTGATTGAAACCGTTCACGAAACCAACCCGGAGGTCATCTTCCTCGCCGAGGCCTTCACCGCCCCGGCCCGCCTCTACGGCCTGGCCAAGGCTGGCTTCACTCAGTCCTACATCTACTTCCCGTGGAAGACTACGAAGGAAGAGCTGACCGAATTCGGCGAGGAGATTACCCGCCATGCGGACATCGCTCGCCCATCCCTATGGGTCAATACCCCCGATATTCTGCATGACTTCCTGGTCAAGGGCGGCCGTGGCGCCTTCGCCATCCGCGCCGCGCTGGCTTCCACCCTATCTCCGCTGTGGGGCATGTACTCCGGCTTCGAGCTGTTTGAAAACGTTCCGGTCAAGGAGGGCTCCGAGGAGTACCTCGACAGCGAGAAGTACCAGCTCCGCAGCCGCGATTACGACCAGGCACTGGCCACCGGCAACTCGCTGGAGCCGTTCATTGCCACGCTGAACAAGATTCGCCGCGAGCACCCTGCTCTGCAGCAGCTGCGCAACTTGCACTTCCACGACATCGACAACGACAACCTGCTGGCTTACTCGAAGCTCGATCCGGTCACCGGCGATGCCATCCTCGTTGTTCTCAACCTCGATCCGTGGAATGCCCAGGAAGCTACCGTGCACCTCGACATGGATCGCATTGGGCTCCGCAACCACGACCGCATGGATGTCACTGACCTGATTACCGGCAACCAGTTCAACTGGGGCAAGGACAACTACGTCCGCCTGGCACCGTGGGAAAACGTCGCGCACATCATCAAGCTGCCGGAAATCGATGTCAAGCTCCGCCACAAGTTGGCTTGGCGCGACGTCCCCGACTACGAGGGCTAGAACGCTTGCTGGGAACTTTCGGGGTTAGTGGGCCGCTGACCTGACCACTGTCGCAACGATTCGTCGTTAGGCTGGCGGGTGAGTTAGCAGCCCACTGTCCCCTACCTCCCTCTATTTCTTTAGAACTGAACTCAACAACTTCACATTCACCTACCTAGAAACGCTTCGGAAGGACCTTCCATGGGAGCCCACACAGATCCCCGCCTCGCAATTGATTCCGGCGATATGGATCGCCTGCGCTACTGCACCCATCACGATCCGCACAGCATCTACGGCGCACACGTCGTGGACGGTGACACGGTTATTCGCACGAGGGTCTTCGGCGCACAGGCAGTTACTGTCGTCAGCACTCGCGGCGAGTTTGAAGCGGAGAACCTGGGCGACGGTTTCTTCACCGCCCTCGTCCCCGGCGGCGATGACTTCGACTACCGTCTGCGCATTACGTGGGACTCCGGCGAGACCGTAGAGCGTGCCGACGGCTACCGTTTCCTCCCCACTATCGGCGCTGGTGACCTACACCTAATCGGCGAGGGACGTCATGAGGAACTGTGGAAGGTTCTCGGTGCTCACCTTCGCAGTTACGACACAGAGCTGGGTACGGTCGAAGGCACCTCGTTTACGGTCTGGGCTCCGAACGCACGCGGCGTCGCCGTGGTCGGTGACTTCTGTATGTGGAACGGCGCGCAGTACCCAATGCGCTCTATGGGTGGCGCAGGTATCTGGGAGCTGTTCATCCCGGGTGTGGGTGAGGGCGAAGTCTACAAGTTCGCGATCACGACACCGGAGGGACAGCGCCGCGATAAGGCCGACCCTATGGCGCGTGCTGCTGAGCTCCCACCGGCTACCGGGTCGATTGTTGCGACCTCTGACTACGCCTGGGGTGACCAAGCGTGGATGGAAAAGCGCGCCAACACTGACTGGACCGAAGAGCCCATCTCTATCTACGAGGTCCACTTGGGTTCCTGGAAGCAGGGCCTGAGCTACGAAGTTATGGCGGAGAAGCTGGTGCGCTACGTGGTCGACATGGGCTACACCCACGTGGAGTTCATGCCAGTATGTGAGCACCCGTTCACCGGTTCCTGGGGTTATCAGGTTTCCGGCTACTACGCTCCGACCAGCCGCTTCGGCACCCCAGATCAGTTCCGCGGTCTAGTTGATGCCTTCCACGCCGCTGGCATCGGTGTCATCATGGACTGGGTTCCGGGGCACTTCCCGAAGGACGAGTTCGCACTTGCCCGCTTCGATGGCACGGCTTGCTACGAGCACCCGGACTGGCGCCGCGGCGAGCAGCGCGACTGGGGCACCTACGTTTTCGACTTCGGCCGCAACGAGGTACGCAACTTCCTCTACGCCAACGCACTGTACTGGGCAGAAGAGTTCCACATCGACGGTCTACGCGTCGACGCAGTGGCTTCCATGCTGTACCTGGACTACTCCCGCAATGAAGGCGAGTGGCTGCCGAACCAGTACGGTGGTCGTGAAAACCTCGATGCTGTTCAGTTCCTGCAGGAATTCAACGCCACTGTACACAAGCACAACCCGGGCTTCCTCACCGTGGCCGAAGAATCCACTTCTTGGCCGGGGGTGACCGCACCTACCGAACACGGTGGCTTGGGCTTCTCTATGAAGTGGAACATGGGCTGGATGAATGACACGCTGGAGTACTTCAGCAAGGAGCCGATTTACCGCTCCTACCACCACCATGAGCTCACTTTCGCTATGGTCTACGCCTACTCGGAAGAGTTCATTCTGCCGATTAGCCACGACGAGGTCGTGCACGGCAAGGGCTCGCTGTGGGAGCGCATGCCGGGCGGCGATTGGGATAAGGCCGCAGGCCTACGTACTTTCCTGACCTTCATGTGGGCACACCCGGGCAAGCAGCTTCTATTCCAGGGTCAGGATCTTGGCCAGAACCACGAGTGGAACCACGACGAGTCTGTGGCTTGGGACAACCTCGAAGGTTGGAGCGGCGAATTCCACCGCGGCATTCAGCTGCTGGTTAAGGACATCAACGCCATCTACAAGGAAAACCCAGCGTTCTACACCCAGGATGACCGCCCAGAGGGCTTCCAGTGGATTAACGCGGATGATTCCACAAACAATGTTGTGTCCTTTGTCCGTTACGGCACCGATGACTCGGTCGTCGCCTGCGTCTATAACCTGTCGGGAACCACGCAGGAAATCTACAAGATTGGCGTACCGCGCGGTGGCCAATGGACGGAGATTCTGAACACAAACGCATCGCGTTACGAGGGCTCCGGCTACGGTGAAAACGGTACTGTGACCGCGGTCGAGCACGGTTGGAACGGCCAGGCTCACTCGATTGATTTGGTGCTGCCGGCCAACACCGCCGTTTGGCTGAAGTGGCAGGGCTAGTCCCGAATCCAGCCAAACAAAAGACAATCACATAGGAATTGCCCGTGCTGCACGGTTTTCAGTGATCTGAGTTTCCTCCTGAAAACCTGACACACGGGCAATTTTGTTTTGGGGAGCGTATCCAGGTTTTATCCTCGGAACGGATTGAACCAGTCAGGTTCCAAAGATTCGTTGTAATTCGCAGAATCTGAATCATCGGTGTACGCGGATCCATCCATGCTGTCGGTTCCGATGCGATCCGGAATGCCGTCGCCATCCTCATCCGCGCTCCACGTCGCAGCCTGCTTGGCAGTCAGTGGCTTGCCATCCTTACCAAGGCGATTGTAATCCGGCAGAAGCGGGGCTATTTGGGAACCCAGCTGGCCGAGCAGGCCGTCGGTAAGCTCATTGAGCGGCACCTCATCAAAGCGCGTCGTAATGGCGTAAGCGATGGGTCCGGCTGCGGTGTACAAAATACCGTGGTCATTAACGCCCTCGGCAGTGTCACCGGTCTTCTGGACTGCGGAGCCGACGTACATCACAAACTTCTGCGAACCACCGTAAGTGAGGTAGGTCAATGCAGTTTGTGCCGTGTCCTTGGTAATGAAGTTGTGCTTTGAGGTGCCATCGGCCACTTCCTGGAGACGTGCCATGAACAGCGCAGCTTGAGAGGGAGTAAACCAGGACCGATCACCGCTGGGATTGGGGATGTTGAACTTGTTGCCCAGGTGGTAGCGCTTGTCATCAACACCGGCTTCCTTGATGGTTTTGTTGACCTCGTCGAAACCAGCGACAGCGTCAATCAACCCATTCGCCGCGGTGTTGTCCGAATACCGCATCACGTACTGCAACAGCCCGTCGAGCGTGTATTGGCCAGGGCCAATCACGCTTCCGCCAACACCATTGTCCCAATCGACCGTCACCGTCTTGTCTAGGTCATCGCCGAATTTCTTCAGCGCAGTAACCACTAACGGAGCCTTGATGGTCGATGCGGAGTACTCCTTCGTATCCTCGCCTACCGACGCCGTGAGCCCTTTGTATGGACCGTCAATGACACGCAAATAGACACCTAAATCAATGCCATAGTTGTCGGAGAAACTCTTAGCCGCAGTATCGAGGACGTCCTGTGCATCAGACCAGGTGACTTCCTCGGAAGCATCCCAACCGTTATCTGGAGCATTAGGTTTTGTGGTAGCAGTGGTGGCCTTGGACCCGGTGGTGCTTGGGACATCGATGGTGCACCCCGCCAACAGAGTCGAGGCCGAAAGCGCAACAATGACCGAGGCGGAAGTAGCGCGAAGGGCTTTGGGGCGAAGTCGCATGCAAAACTCCTGGCTGCAGAAAACTGAAGACCAAAGGCACCTAGCGCAGTATGAACTGTCTGAGGTGAACAGGTGGATGAGATGCAGTGGTAACTGCTGTAAACCACTGAGAACTGTTGGAAGATTACCACCTTCCGAAAAATCTCGTTGCACTGGGGCGCAGCTTTTGTGCAACAATGGATTAAATATAGACATGATTAAAAGAATCAATGTCCAACGGTGCACCCAGGCAGTTGAGCTGCACATTTGATGCTTAATGCTTCAACGATGCCTCGTCCGAGACCGCTGCTAGAAATAGCGCACGGCACCGAAAATCGGAGGAAGTGAATCGCAATGAAGGAAAAGGTACATCGCTTGATGGACCGCATGCAGATTCGCCATGCCCATATGCGCAACACCTGGTATGGGCCGGTACTCTCCCCGGTTCTTCTCGTCGCAGGCTTCGTATTGCTCATTGTTGGCATTATCATTTTGCCAACTCCTGCTCCCGGATGGCTCTGCATCTTTGTTGCACTGGGAATTCTCTCGTTGGTGCATCCGCCGACACGTCGCCTGAACATCTGGTTGGCAGCAAAATTGGACGCCTTTTACGCCTGGTATGCGGAGCGTCATGTGGCAATGAAAGCAACACTTTTCCTGTTGCTAATGGCGTTTATGGCCGCTGTAATGGGCAGCGTCTACTACTTCATGGCTCCGGATGACTGGCCATACACCGACGCTTCAAGCTAGGAGCCTGAGCGCTTTCCAGGCTCCTAGTACAGTGCCCCTAGTCCAGTACTCCTAGTACAGTGCGCTAGCCATCCTCCGGCGTGCATCCAATGCCACTGGATCTGCGGTATCGAATAGCACAAGCAGCTCTAGTAGACGCGACTTGATGGCCTCACGGTCATCGCCAAACACCTGCGGGAGCAACTTCAACAAACGATCGAGCGCCTTCGCTGGATCGTCGACAAGCATCGTGACATCCGCGGCATCGAGGGCGAGCGCGACGTCCTTCGGCGCAGCGTCGGCCTTTGCAATTGGATCTGCGCTGCGATCGATTTTGGCAGCGCGGGCGAAGAAGGACACATTCGCGTGAGCGCGCTTCAGCCCCTGATTTGCGGGCTCGGACTGCAGCATAGCGTCATACAGCTCCAACGCTCCGTCGAAATCGCCCTCCTCGAGCAACTCTTCAGCCTGCTCCAAACGCGGGTCATCGGTGGGTACGGGATTGCCGAAGAAGTCAGTCGGCTCCGGAGCCTCCGGCCCGCTGCCCTCCCCAGCCATACGAGTTCCCGCCGGCAACCCCTTGAGACGACCCCGAGTGGCCTCCATAACCTGCGCCAGCCACTGCTCCAGCCAATCCCTGGTTTTCTCGCCGACAAACATGCCAATGGGACTGCCCATAGCCACAGCCGTGACTGTCGGCACTGCCTGCACACCGAATGCCTGGGCCAGCTGCGGATGCTCCTCAGCATCTGCCCACGCCAGGATCCAGTTCAAATTAGCCTCACGGGCCATGCCTTCTAGCTCAGCCCGAAGACGCAACGAATCAGCTGCTCCAGCCATGCCGATCAAGACAATAACCGGGACCTGCTCCGAGCGCAGAACGACTTCTGCCTCAAGGGTCTGCGGGACAATCTCAACTACAGGAGGAAGCCCATTTCCCTGATCACTGGTTGCCCGCTCGATCTCCTCTCGGCGCTTACGTTCGGCTTCGGCGCGCTGGTGGAGCTGCTCCAAATCAACCGTGCCGGGTGGTGGCGGCGGAGTCGAGCACTCGCGGTGACCGTGTGCTCCATGCGAGTGACCATGAGAATGGCCATGTGCGTGACCATGTCCAGCTGGCATCGTCAAAGGGGTTCCTCTCCAGTGTCGTCGTAAAGCCTATGTAAAGACCTATGTAGAGCCTACGTGTCCAATCCGAACAAGAGACTAGTCGGTGGCTTTCAGCGCATCCTCGACCGCATCCACTTTCGCACGCAGCTGCCCGGTATATCCGTTGCGAATGTCCGCTTTGATGACCAGAGAAGTACGCGGACTGACACGGCTGACTGCTTCCGTGGCTCGCTTAATGACATCCATCACCTCATCCCATTCGCCTTCAACAAGGGTGAACATGGCATTGGTCTCGTTGGGCAGGCCAGATTCGCGCACAACACGCACGGCTTCAGCAACAGCCTCAGCCATTCCCTGCTCAGGATCGGAGAAAGTGGGGGCAACAGAAAATGCGACAATCATGGCGCCGATAATAGCGAGTACCCTGGGAACTATGAGTGAGACACAGATTCCCGTTCCCCATAAGTACGTAGTCGCTGTTGATCACGTCGGCGTCGCAGTCCCGGATTTTGATGCCGCTATCGAGTGGTACCGCGCAAACCTTGGTTTCATCAACTACCACGATGAAGTCAATGAAGAGCAGGGTGTCCACGAGGCCATGGTCGGCCCGGCCGACAAGGTTGAAGGTGGCACTCTGGTTCAGATTCTCGCGCCACTGAATGACCAGTCCACGATTGCAAAGTACCTGGACAAGAAGGGTCCAGGAATCCAGCAGTACGCAGTTCGTGTCACTGATCTGGAGGCGCTGATGGCGCACCTGAAGGAGCAGGGCACCCGGGTGCTGTATCCGGAGCCGAAGATCGGTACCGCAGGTTCGCGCATCAACTTCATCCACCCGAAGGATGCCGGTGGCGTCCTGCTGGAGCTCGTTGAGCCGGCTAAGTAAATCTATCCCCAGCGGCGCGTGATAGTGCGGTGAGCTCTGTTGCGCCAGCAGTTAGTGTGCCAATGGCGCCGGTCATCGGCGCCTGCACCATAATCCTGCGGCCAAGCTACGATGTGCGAGGTCCCGGGCATGATTTCCTGGTCGCACCCTGGACAGCGATAAACCTTGTTCGACTGTCCAGCGCTGATGTTACGCACCGCAAAGTCCACGTCCTGCCAACCAGCAGGCCCAGATTCAGTGCGGGTGTTTTGGAAAGAACTGCCAAATGTGGGCAGGCTGCCGCGATTCTGGCCGTGGTTATTACGCCCGCCGCGTTGGTTGCCTCGTTGATTACCGCGCCGCTTGTGGTTTCGCCTAGGCATGGCTAGAACAACCGCAATTCATTGGACTCCAGGCCACGCAGGGCGTCGTAATCCACGGTCACACAGCGAATCCCACGATCCTCTGCCAGAGTCTTGGCCTGTGGCTTAATCTCCTGGGCAGCAAAAATCCCTTCCACCGGTGCCAGCAGCTCATCGCGGTTCAGCATCTCCAAGTAACGGGTTAGCTGCTCAACGCCATCGATACCGCCCCGACGCTTAACCTCGACTGCAACGGTGGCGCCGTTTTCATCGCGGCCAAGCAGGTCCACCGGTCCGATCGGGGTTGGGTATTCGCGCCTAATCAGGGTGTAGCCCTCGCCAAACGTTGTGAACTGATCTGCAAGCAGTTCCTGTAGATGCGCTTCTACCCCGTCCTTCTCCAGGCCAGGGTCCTCTCCCAGTTCGTACGTGCTATCAGCCAGCACCTTGCCGATAGTGATACGAAGTTGCTCGCCCTTCTTATTCTCAACGACCCAGAGCTTTTCACCAGTGTCTTCCCCCGACTCGTCGAGAATATCCTTCTCCGTCAGCGTGCACGGCGGTGTCATCCAGTTCAGAGGCTTATATGCACGGTCGTCGGCATGCACAGAAACTGACCCATCTGCTTTCACCAACAGCAAGCGCGGGGCATGAGGCAGATGGGCATTCAAGCGACCGACATAGTCAACAGTGCATTCAGCAATCACAAGGCGCATTCCCCTACCCTAACGTGACTGCCGCGCGGGAGAAAACAATACCCACTAGAGCCTTAGCAATAGCCTGTCGTAAGAGACTAGTACTGACTTCCCCGGCCACGGTTATAAGCCGAACGGAAACGTCGCTCAATATCTGTAGGAAACTCACGAGTCTGGCGTGACGACGGCTTCGACTCCACCCACGCCACCAGCGCAGTGTCCGAGGACGAGTCCACGGCAAACTCCCATTCGGTATTTTTCCCCGTTTTAATCCTGACTACCCGAAGCCCGGGCGCGAAAAAACCCGCCTCGATGTCAGTCGGATCTCGGCGATCCACAATAGTGACATCGTGACGGGCAAATTCGGCATCACAGCCAGGACGCAGCGAACGTAGCTTGTACATCTTCAACGTCGACTCTGAATAAACAATGACACCATGGCGCCAATGACTGCCATCACCTGCAGGAAGGCGACGAGCAATAACAGGAGTACCTTTTGCATGCAGGCTGGCGAAACGCCACAGGGCAAGGACCCCGCCGACGATCAACATCGCACCGATAATCATGAACATGATTGACATCATGGTTACGCTTGAAAACACTATCTGCCAGCCTCGCATCCGGGTGAATAGACGACGAACCTTGGTTCAAAAGCGCTTTAGAGGCTTTTTACAAACCCTACCCGATTGTTGCACTGACATGAAAAATAACTAAGAAAAACGGGGCGGGAAGCTGGCAAGATTTCTCTTGCGAGCTCCCCGCCCCGTTTAAAGAAGCAGGAAGAATACGGTCGTGCGACCGGATGTTCAGGCGAAAAGACTAGTTGGTGGAAGCGCGACGAGCCGCGCGGACCTCCGACTCAGCCTGTGCCTTTACTGCAGGGTCATCCGAAGTCAGGTTGGACTCGGCCTCGGAGAGGTTAACCTCGTCAGCCCAGATTGCCTTATCCGCGAGGATCGAAACCTTCGAGGTAGACACGGAAATGAACCCACCCTGTACCGAAGCGACAAGAACCTTGCCGTCTGCGGTCTTGATGGTCACCGTGCCGTTGTTGACCAGCTGGCCAAGCAACGGCTGGTGTCCGGGCAGCACGCCGATCTCACCCTCGGTGGTCTGGGCAGAGACCAAGGTGGCCTTGCCCTTCCAGAGCGGTCGCTCAACGGCAACCAGTTCAGCGGTGATTTCAGCCATGAGGATGCCCCTTACTTCTTCTGCATTTCAGCGTACTTCTTCTCGACATCGTCGAGGCCACCCAGGCCGTCGAAGGCCATCTCCGGGTAGTTGTCGAAGTCGCCCTTGCAGATGCGGTCGAAGGCAACGATGGTGTCCTTCAGCGGGACGTACGAACCAGGCAGACCCGTGAACTTCTCAGCAACGAAGAAGTTCTGACCCAAGAATCGCTGGATACGACGTGCACGCTGCACGGTCACCTTGTCCTCCTCAGACAGCTCGTCCATACCGAGGATGGCGATGATGTCCTGGAGTTCCTTGTTCTTCTGCAGGATGTTAATAACCTGCTGAGCAACGCGGTAGTGCTCCTCACCGACGATCGACGGCTCGAGGATACGAGAAGTCGAAGTCAGCGGGTTCACTGCCGGGTAAATACCCTTCGATGCAATCGAGCGGTCGAGCTCGGTGGTTGCATCGAGGTGGGCGAAGGTCGTTGCCGGAGCCGGGTCGGTGTAGTCATCGGCAGGCACGTAGACGGCCTGCAGAGAGGTAATCGAACGGCCCTTGGTGGACGTAATGCGCTCCTGCAGAACACCCATCTCGTCAGCCAGGGTCGGCTGGTAACCCACGGCGGAAGGCATACGACCCAGCAGGGTCGAAACCTCAGAACCGGCCTGGGTGAAACGGAAGATGTTGTCAATGAAGAGCAGCACGTCCTGGTGCTGAACATCGCGGAAGTACTCTGCCATGGTCAGACCCGACAGCGCGACGCGCATACGGACTCCCGGAGGCTCGTCCATCTGGCCGAAGACGAGGGCGGTGTCCTGGAGAACGCCCATCTCTTCCATTTCCAGGAAGAGGTCGGTGCCCTCACGGGTACGCTCACCAACACCGGCGAAGACCGAAGTACCGGAGAACTCGCGTGCAATACGAGTAATCATCTCCTGGATCAGAACGGTCTTACCGACACCGGCACCACCGAACAGACCAATCTTGCCGCCCTTAACGTACGGGGTCAGCAGGTCGATGACCTTAATACCGGTTTCCAGAATCTCGGTCTTGCCCTCGAGCTGGTCGAAGGCCGGCGGCTCACGGTGGATGCCCCACTGCTCACCATCGCGACCCAGGCCCGGCTCATCCAGGCAGTCGCCCATTGCGTTAAAGACGTGACCCTTGACGACGTCACCAACCGGAACCGAAATCGGCTTACCGGTGTCCTTGACCTCTGCACCGCGGACCAGGCCGTCGGTCGGAGCCATAGCAATGGTACGAACCATGTTGTCACCGAGGTGCTGTGCAGTCTCGAGGACAATGGTCTTGGCGACCGAAGGAAGGGTAACTTCCACGGTCAGCGCGTTGTAAAGTGCCGGCAGTTCGTTACGCGGGAACTCCACGTCGACGACGGCACCGATGACACGCACAACACGGCCCACAGCCGTGGTGGTGTTCTGCTCACTTAGAGCTGTGCTCATATCTAGTCACTTTCTCCGCTGTCGTCGAGCGCACCGGCGCCACCGACGATTTCTGTGATTTCCTGGGTAATCTGTGCCTGACGTGCCTGGTTAGCAACACGCGAGAGGTCCTTGACCAGCTCGGTAGCGTTGTCCGTCGCGGACTTCATAGCGTTACGACGGGCAGCGGACTCAGAGGCAGCGGCCTCGAGCATCACTGCGAACAGAGTGCGGGACACGTACTGCGGCAGAAGCTCTGCCAACAGGGTGTCTGCATCAGGCTCGAATTCATAGTCCGGCTTGAGGTCATCTGATCCATCGGACAGCATGTCCTCGCCCTGAGCAATCTCGACATCCTCGTACACAGGCTCAATCGGGAGCATCTGGTGTGCACGCGGAATCTGAGAAAGCATGGACACGAATTCCGTGTAGACAACGTGGACCTGGTCGAAGCCCTGAACGGCCTCGCCGTTGGTGCCACGCAGGCCTTCGCGGTACTTGGCAGTGCCCTCGGCCGTAGCGTTGAAACCATCAATGAGGTGACGACGCACGTCGTGGGTTGCGGCGTAGTCCGGATCCTGGGAGAAGCCCTCCCACGTACCGGCGAGCTCGACACCACGGAAGTCGTAGTAGTCGGTGCCCTTACGGCCAGTCACGTAGAGAACGACCTCATGCCCCTGCTCTTCCAGAGCGGTACGCAGTTCTGCAGCCTTCTTCAGGACGTTGTGGTTGTAGCCGCCACACATGCCGCGGTCACTGGTGACAACCAGGACTGCAACACGCTGGTTACCCTCACGCTTTACGAGCATCGGGTGATCCAACGACGAAGCCGATGCGAGACGTCCGATGACCTTCTCGATTTCGTCGGCGTACGGCTGGGAGTCTGCTACGCGACGCTGCGCCTTAGTAATGCGCGAGGTTGCGATAAGCTCCTGGGCCTTGGTGATCTTCTTGGTCGAGTTCACCGACTTGATTCGGGCTCGAAGTTCACGAAGATTCGCCATGTCCTATTCCCTCCCTTCAATTGCGAAAACGGTCATTGAGTAGCTCAACCTGCCTAGTTCTGGGCAGTCTTGCGGGAGACCGTAATCTGCTGCTTCTTGAGCTCGCCCTCGTCGAGTGCCTCGACCGGAGCCTCGGAAGCCAGCGGTGCGCCCTCAGAAGTCTGGAAGGACTTCTTGAAGTTAGCGGTAGCGGACTTCAGAGCAGCCTTGGACTCGTCAGAGAAGGCGACGCCGCCGTCAATCTGCTCGAAGACTGCAGGCTGAGTGTCCTGCAGGTGCTCAAGCAGCTCGGCCTCGAAGCGACGGACGTCCTCAACCGGGACATCGTCGAATTCGCCCTCGCCAGCGAGGTAGATGGAGGTCATCTGGTACTCGACCGGCTGCGGGTGGTTTTCCTTCTGCTTCAGCAGCTCAACCAGACGCTGACCGCGCTCCAGCTGACGCTTGGAGGCATCGTCCAGGTCGGATGCGAACATTGCGAATGCTTCCAGGTCGCGGTAGGACGCGAGGTCCAGACGCAGGTTACCGGAAACCTTCTTCATGCCCTTGGTCTGTGCGGCACCACCAACACGGGAAACCGACACACCGACGTTAATAGCCGGGCGGACACCCTGGTTGAACAGGTCGGACTCGAGGAAGACCTGGCCGTCGGTAATGGAAATGACGTTGGTCGGAATGAAGGCCGACACGTCGTTTGCCTTGGTCTCGATGATCGGCAGTGCGGTCAGCGAGCCTGCACCCATGTCGTCGGAGAGCTTCGCAGCACGCTCCAGCAGACGGGAGTGGAGGTAGAAGACGTCACCCGGGTAAGCTTCGCGTCCCGGCGGGCGACGCAGCAGCAGCGAGATGGCACGGTATGCCTCTGCCTGCTTAGTCAGATCATCGTAAATGACCAGGACGTGCTTGCCCTGGTACATCCAGTGCTGACCCAGTGCGGCGCCTGCGAATGGTGCAAGCCACTTGAAGCCTGCGGCATCCGACGCCGGGGCAGCAACGATAGTGGTGTACTCGAGTGCGCCCTGCTCCTCGAGGGTCTGGCGCACACCAGCAATGGTGGAGCCCTTCTGACCGATAGCAACGTAGATGCATCGCACCTGCTTGCTCGGGTCACCGGACTCCCAGTTAGCCTTCTGGTTCAAGATGGTGTCCAGGCAGACCGCGGTCTTACCGGTCTTACGGTCACCAATGATCAACTGACGCTGACCACGACCAATTGGGGTCATTGCGTCGATGGCCTTAATACCAGTAGCCATCGGCTCTTCAACCGGCTGACGCTGCAGCACGGTCGGTGCCTGCAGCTCGAGGACGCGGTCCTCTTCAGCCTCAATGTCGCCCAGGCCGTCAATCGGCTGGCCCAGGGGGTTAATTACGCGACCGAGGAACTTGTCCCCGACCGGAATCGAAAGGACGTCACCCGTCCGCTTTACCTCGTCACCCTCTTTAAGCGACTCGAAGTTACCCAGCACCACAACGCCGACCTTGTCGGTGTCGAGGTTCTGAGCGACGCCAATAACGCCGCCCGGGAACTCCAGAAGCTCATTCGTCATGACCGACGGCATTCCCGAAACCTGGGCGATACCATCAGCTGCACTGATAACAACGCCAACCTCCTCGCGGGAGGCCTCCGGGGAGTAGCTCGAGGTGTAGTTCGCAATCGCGCTACGGATCTCGTCGGAGGAGATCGTCAGCTCCGCCATGTTCTTCCTGCTCTCGGTAATATTCTTCCAGTGATTAATCGTCTAAACCATCCGTCAGCCGAGGCCGACGCGCAGCTTCTCAAGCTTTGTTGAAAGGCTACCGTCGATGACCTCGTCGCCAACCCGGATGACCAGTCCACCGAGAATCGACTTATCGATCACGGTGTGGATGGACATCGCCTTGCCGTAGACTCGGCCGAGCTTGTCCGCCAGTGCTCGCTCTTGCTCGTCAGAGACGGCCGTGGCACTGGTCACGCGAGCGACGACGTGGTTCCGCAGGCCGGCGGCTAGCCGGGACAGGGAGTCAATGTCGTCCGCGGGGCGCTTGGATGGGCGGCCAACAGCCTGCAGTGCGAGGGTTTCGGTCACGGAAGTGACCTTGCCGTACAGCACAGAGGCGAGGAGCCCACGCTTGGCTTCGGGGGTTGCGGCCTTGTCGGCCAGCAGCTGTTCAAGCTGCGACTGCTCAGCCAGGATGTGTCCCAGTTGGAACAGCTCAGACTCAACAGTCTCAAGCTGTCCCTGGCCTTCGGCAGAGCGAAGGAGGGCTCGACGGCCCAGCTCTACCAAACCCTCACGCATTTCACGCGGGGTGGACCATACCTGCGCGGCAGCATCCACGACGAGGTTAAGAGTCGTCTCAGATACCTTGCCCGCGAACAGGCTCCGGACAAGGCCGGAACGCTGTTCCGCAGTCGCCGAGGTGTCGGCGACAGCGACACGCAGGCCGCGGTCGGAGTCCAGGACCTCGACGATGTCGAAAAGCTCGGAACCAGTCTGAGCAGCCTGAGCAACAGCGACATTGTCGCCACTGATAGCGGCGTCCAGTCGCTGGCTAAGGGCTGCCAGGGATTCGCGGCTTGCTGCGTGCATGTCGCCTACTTTCCGGCCGGGGCCACGGTGTCAAGGTTGGACAAGAAGTTGTCAATCGTCGACGAGTTACGAACGTCGTCGGAAAGCTGCTCGCCCAGAAGGCGCTCAGCGAGATTGATGGAGTTCTGGCCCATTTCCTTGCGCAGCTCTGCGACTACCTGCTCACGCTGGGCAGCGAGCTGCTTCTCACCGGACTCGATGATTCGTGCGCTCTCGTCATTAGCCTTGGTCGTAGCGTCTGCAATGATGCGCTGACCCTGTGCACGGGCTTCGTCGCGAATCTTTGCTGCTTCAGTACGGGCCTCTGCGAGCTGACTGTTGTACTTTTCCAGAGCGGCTTTGGCTTCAGCCTGTGCAGCTTCAGCGCGTTCAATGCCGCCCTCAATCCGGTCCTCCCGCTCGGTCAGGACCTCCTGGAACTTCGGAAGAACGAGCTTCCAGAAGAGAACCAGGATAACTACCAGCGGGACAACGGACCAGACGATGTCATAGGTCTTTGGCAGCAGCGGGTTAATGGACTCTCCCATCGGGAGGTCACCCGCCGCTAGCAAAAAGGTGAAATCTGTCATGGTTTACGTGTTCTCCGCTTGAAGGTCCGGACTTAGAAAACGAAGCCTGCGACCAGGCCGATCAGGGCGAGAGCCTCAGTGAAGGCGATACCCAGGAACATGGTGGTACGCAGCTGGCCGGCCATCTCAGGCTGGCGTGCCATACCCTCAACGGTCTTGCCGGCGACGATGCCGATACCGAGGCCCGGGCCCAGGGTGGACAGACCGTAACCGATGGTCTTCAGGCCAGCGTTGGTGTCGACAGCCTGGACAGCGTCCTGGGCGGAGAGGATGACGTCGTTCATTATGAACCGTTCCCTTTCTTAAAGGATGGCCCCGGATTAAAGATTGTTCTAAGTAGGCCCGGGGCTTTTGTGGGTCAAGTGGGTCTTGCTATTAAATTTGCGAGGCCTTGTTGCCGAAGTTGCGGCCTCATTAGTTATGGGTTAGTGCTCGTCTGCGTGCAGCGACAGTTCGATGTAGACGGCGCTCAGCAGGGCAAAGATGTATGCCTGCAGGAAAATCACCAGCATCTCGAACAGCGTGAATGCTACCGCAGCGACAAGGGTCAACCCGGACAGGGCGGTCCAACCATTCAGCTGCCAGAAGAAGAAGTTCGTGGCACCGAAAAGCAGGACTAGAACCATGTGGCCCGCCAGCATGTTGGCCATCAGACGGATGGTCAGCGTAACTGGGCGGAGAACGAAGTTGGAGAAAATCTCGATCGGCACCACGATGAGGTGGAGTACCGGTGGCAAGTTCGGAATAACGACTGCCGACTTCACAAACTTGAAGAAGCCCATCTTCTTCGAGCCCGCGTAAATGAAGGCAACGTATGCGAACAGGGCCAGAACCAGTGGCATACCGATTCGGGCGTTCGGCGAAATATTGAGGCCAGGAATAATAGCCGCAATATTCATCGAGATAACAAGGAAGAAGATGGTGGCCAGAACCGGAAGGAAACGACGCCCCTCCTTCTTACCCAGAATCTCCTCCGCGATGTGGATGCGGACGAAGTCCAGCATCAACTCCGCAACGTTCTGCAGACCAGTCGGCACGAGCTTCGGACGACGCATTGCGACGACGAAGAACACGGCGACGATCACGGCCATCAAAAGACGAACAATCATCAGGCGGTCCATGGCGTACCAGTCGCCACTGCCACCTAGAATGAAGTCGCCAAATTGTTCACCCGGGAAATACTCCTCCTGCAAGTTGGGTGAGTGAAACTCACCCCGCATCTCGGCAAGTGTTGTAACGCTCAGCGTTCTCTCCCGTGATTGGGCCGCTAGAACTATTGTCAAGCGGTGCGAAGGACGTCATTTAACGTGTCGCGCCGCGGATTCCATTCGCTCATCAGCACGGCGCTCACGGGGACCGTACCTGTGGAAATGATAGTTATTTCGCTACAGGCCGTCTTACCCGAAACTCAGGATAACAGTTCTGACTCATTTTCCCCACCCGGTACACCCCCGCGTTTCCGACCCCGAATCCAACAAAGAGGCCGACCCCCTCTGTGGGTTTCGGCCTCTATTTGTGGCATCTTCTGCACAAACTGGACAATATGCTTATTACCTGCGGTTTTAGAAGCGTATTGCAGCCTCTCAGCAGGTCAACAAGTTATTAACGAGCTATTCGTCCTTCATTGGTTGCACATAAGTGAGGTTAGATTGCGACATTCCCCACACTTCTGCACCGAGTGTCACCATCAGAGTGAGTACAACAGTGACGAAGAAAGTCATGTTGTCATAAAACTCAAGATTTCTAATAACAACCAGGACACCGATTAGTACGACAATCTTCAACAACCAACCACCCAGTACAACGGCAAGCGTAACGGACGGCGAAGTTCGAGCAGTAAAGAGGATGCCTAGAACGGTAAGCAATACGAAGCTTCCGCTAATGCCCGCTCCAAGGAGTACGCCCCAGACACCGGGCATACCGTTTTTGCCACCCCAGACCAGCAGCGAAAGCACGGTAATCACAGCGAGCGCGATTGCGCCCGAGCGAGCAGCAGCCAGCAGCGGTCGCCGCGAATCATCGTATTTAGACTCGGGCTCCGGAGTTGTTTTTTCAGTCACGGTCGAAGATTGTACCTTCTGCGTCCACGTCGACGTCTTATAACCTGCCGGACCCCACTTCCACTTCTGGGACGCGCTCCCCTTGAACGGTCGTCGGCAAGCGCATTGCGACGACGGAGGGTGAAGACAACCGCGATGATAAGCAGGACCCCGAAGGTGAGAGCGACGAATTCAAAGGGGAAAATGGTGGTGGCAACGGCGGCGTACGCGACGACCGACACCCATAGGTAAAGCACTAGCACCACGCGGCGATGACTGTGCCCCATCGACAAGAGGCGGTGGTGAATATGCATTTTGTCGGGTGAGAAAGGTGACTTGCCCTGACTGACGCGGCGAACGACAGCGAGAAGTAGGTCTAGCATTGGCACGCTAATTGCTGCGATGACGACCACAATCGGCGAGATTAGAGCGATGACGTCAGCGGTGCCGTACATGGAGGGCGCGATGCGTCCCGACGCCGACACCGATGCCGCTGCGAGCAGCAAGCCGATCATCATGGCACCGGAATCGCCCATGAAAATGCGTGCGGGCTCGAAGTTGTGCGGCAAGAAGCCCAGGCAAGCGCCGAGGAGGCACGCGGAGATCATCGCGGGTGGATAGGCAGACACGGTTCCGCCTTGGTCGTGAAGCAGGACCATCGAATAGACAAGGATTGCAGCTGCGGCAATCATGCCGAGTCCAGCTGCGAGACCATCAATTCCGTCAACAAAATTGAAGGCGTTAATCAATGCCACAGTAAATAGGACAGTCAAGACTGTGGACATGATTGGATCGAGAATGAGAGTGGCGCCGCCACTGAACGGGATATAGAGCAGATACCAATTGACGCCCATAAATGACATCAAAAGTGCCGCCGCGACCTGCCCCACCAACTTCGTAAGGGCATCTAAGTCAAAGAGGTCATCCCAAATACCGACGATTAGCAAGAGCGACGCGGCCGCCACAACTGCCCTCATATCTGGAGTCATAGGTGGAAAACCACGGTTGAGGGCCGGCATAACCGAGGCAAGGGCGATAGCTGCGACCACCCCAGAGTACATCGCCACGCCTCCGAGCCTGGGCTTCGGAATATCGTGGACATCGCGCGTGCGGGGCGCATCCAACCAGCCCGAGCGAACCAGCACAAAACGCACTACTCCAGTGAGCAAATAACTGACAGCAGCGGAAACTAAAACGAGCATGGCGAGCTCGCGGATGGGCACACCTGCCCCACCCGACTGGGCTGCCAATAAGCTCATGTCCGCCACTAGGTACTACTCACCCACACAATCGCTGCAGATATTAAACAGGAAAAACCTTAGGTAGCCAAGACTACTGCCCCAGCAGTCGCTCGGGCGTCGTACTCAAAACCTCAGCAACCGCCGCTGCTGACACAGCGCCTTCGCGCAGAATCCGCGGCACTGGAGTCGAGATATCGACAATCGTCGATGGGGTGCCAATCGTGGCTTCGCCGCCGTCGACGTAGACAGCCGCTTCCCCACCCAACATCTGCTTGGCACGCACGGCATTGGTGGCCGGTGCCTGGCCGGAGATGTTCGCACTGGACACGGCCATCGGACCGGTGCGGCGCAGAATCTCGATAGCAATTGGGTGCAGCGGCATGCGCAGCATGACCGTACCCGCGGTATCACCAAGGTTCCATGGCAAGCTCGGCGCCTGGTTCACAACCAGCGACAGTCCGCCCGGCCAGAAAGCCTCCACCAGCGTGCGAGCAGCTGGCGAGTATTCGCGGACGAGCCCCTCAATCGTGTTCCAGGAACCCACGAGCACCGGTACCGGCATATCCGGGCCGCGGTGCTTGGCACGCAGCAAGGAGGCAACGGCCTGGTTATCAAAGGCATCGCAGCCAAGGCCGTAGACGGTATCGGTAGGCATAACGACCAGCCGTCCTGCCTTCACTGCATCTACTGCTGCTGCAATTGCGCGTTCGCGGTTTTCATCTGTGCTGCAGTCCATAATCCTGCTCATCAGATATTTGCTCCTGCTTCAAAGTTTGCTTTTAAGATTAATTTTTGCGTCCCACCGTAAAACGATCACGGCCTGCAAAGTCACGGCGGATCTCTACATCAGCGTAATCCCAGGTGTCCTTCAGCAGTGAACTGACATCGTCTCCTGAAGAGTCATCGTGCTCGATGCCGATGACTCCACCCGGCCGCACCAGCGCATCCACTAGGTTCATCATAGGTCGAATGACATCTAGCCCATCGTCGCCGCCGAAGACCGCAGAGTGCGGATCAGCTCTCACTTCGGGCGCAACCTCGGTGTCTTCGGGCACATATGGAGGGTTGGACACAACAATGTCGGTCTCATCTACCCAATCTGCGAGTTCACCGCCAGCATCAATCAGCTGTATATCCGTGACATCGCCAGCAATCAGACGCACACGCCCATCGCCGTACGTCTCGATATTCTTCGCAGCCCACGCCCGTGCCCGCTCAGAGAGCTCCACAGCCACCACGTCCGCTTCGGGTACGGCATCGGCAATCGCCAACGCAAGCGCACCAGATCCGGTACACAAGTCAACGATTTTCGGCTTGACGACGCCACTTGCGACCAGTTCACGGGCTCGATCGATTGCCCACTGCGCAAGCAGTTCCGTCTCCGGCCGGGGTACAAAAACACCGGGCCCAACCTGTAGTTCCAGGCTCATCATCGGCGCCGTACCGAGGATGTGCTGCAGTGGCTCACGAGCCACTCTGCGGGCCAGTACCTCGGCCAGATACTTGCGACCGTCCTCATCGGTGTACGGTTCGTCTCCGCGGAAGATAATGTCTGCCGATCCCGCATCGACTGCGGCTGCAAATAGCGCCCGTGCGTCGGCATCCGGAGAAGCCAGCGCCGCGTCGTCAAGCGTGCGACGCGCATAGCGAAACAGCTCGCCGAGAGTACGGACGGAATCCGGTAACGTCGGCGAGCTATTTTCTGCGGGCGTGGGGCTACTCGGCTTCAAGACGCTCAGCGCGCTCCGCGTCGTGGAGGGCCTTGAGCAGGTCATCCATGTCGCCGCCCAGCACCGAGTCCAGGTTGTGAGCCTTGTAACCGATGCGGTGATCGGAAACGCGGTTCTCCGGGAAGTTGTAAGTGCGGATGCGCTCGGAGCGATCCATGTTGCGCACCTGAGACTTACGCTGGTCAGAGGCAGCCTCGGCGATCTCCTCTTCCTTCATCTGCTGCAGTCGAGCAGCAAGGACCTGCATAGCGCGGGCCTTGTTCTGAATCTGCGAGCGTTCCTTCTGACAGGTAACAACGAGACCAGTCGGAAGGTGCGTCAGGCGAACGGCGGAGTCAGTCGTGTTAACACCCTGACCGCCCTTACCGGAGGAGCGGTAGACGTCGACACGCAGATCCTTTTCATCAATCTGAATGTCTTCGACCTCGTCGGGCTCCGGGTAGACCAGCACACCAGCGGCGGACGTTTGAATACGGCCCTGAGATTCGGTAACCGGCACGCGCTGCACGCGGTGGACGCCACCTTCAAACTTGAACACGCTCCACGCACCGTCGCGGGACGGAGTCTTGGCTCGGATGGACATAGTCATGTCCTTCACGCCGCCGAGATCAGACTCGGACAGACCGAGAATCTCGGTGGTAAAGCCGTGCTTTTCTGCATAGCGCTGGTACATGCGAGCGAGCTCACCTGCGAAGAGCGCAGCCTCCTCACCGCCGGCACCGGACTTGAGCTCCATAACGATGTCATCGCTGTCGTGCGGATCGCGCGGAGCCAGCAGGTCGGCGAGCTTCTCCTCGAGTTCCTCTGCCTCGGCAGCGAGACGCTCAGCCTCAGCTGCGAACTCGGAGTCCTCGTATGCCATCTCGCGAGCTGCCTCCAGGTCATCCTGGACCTCAGTCAGCTTCTTGTGAGTCTGAATGACCGGCTGCAGCTCATTGAAGCGCTTGCCGACCTTACGGGCAGCCTTCGGGTCGTTGTGCAGCTCGGGGTCAGCCAGCTGCGCCTCGAGCCCGTGGTATTCGGAGAGGATGTCGTCAACTGCGGAAACCTGATTAGCCATTGAATATTCCTTCAGATTGTGATGGGTGAAATGCTGGTTGGTGCTGTGGTTTGCGGCTAACCCCAGCTAAAGCATGTCGTCCACATCAACGTCGGCGGCCATTGGTGCAGAAGAAGCCACCTGCATCAGGAATTCCTTATTGTTCCGGGTCTTCTTCAGCTGCTTAATCAACAGGTCAATAGCAGCCTGCGACTCTAGCGCGGAGAGGATGCGGCGCAGCTTGTGCATAATGCGAGCCTCCTCCGTGCTGAGCAGCAGCTCATCCTTACGAGTACCCGACGGGTTGACATCCACTGCCGGGAACACGCGGCGCTCGGAGATTTTACGGTCGAGCTTCAGCTCGGCGTTACCGGTGCCCTTGAACTCCTCGAAGATGACGGTATCGCCTGCGGAGCCGGTCTCCACCATCGCGGTGGCGATGATGGTGAGGCTGCCGCCTTCCTCGATGTTTCGGGCAGCACCCAAGAAGCGCTTCGGTGGGTACAGAGCGTTGGAGTCCACACCACCGGAGAGGATTCGTCCCGATGCCGGCGAAGAGTTGTTGTACGCACGGCCAAGGCGGGTAATGGAGTCCAGCAGTACGACGACGTCCTGCCCCTGTTCCACCAGACGCTTTGCACGCTCAATAGCCAACTCGGCCACTGCCGTGTGATCTGACGGCGGGCGGTCGAAAGTGGAGGCAATGACCTCGCCACGGACACTGCGCTGCATGTCGGTGACTTCCTCCGGGCGCTCGTCGACAAGCACGACCATCATGTAGCACTCGGGGTTGTTCGTCGCGATAGCGTTCGCGATGTTCTGCAGGATCGTGGTCTTACCGGCCTTCGGCGGCGAAACGATGAGCGCACGCTGACCCTTACCAATCGGCATAATCAGGTCGATGACGCGAGTGGTGAGGATCTTCTGCTCGGTCTCCAGGCGCAGGCGGCGGTTCGGGTACAGCGGAGTGAGCTTAGCGAAGTTCGGGCGCTGCTTTGCCTGCTCCGGATCGATGCCGTTTACGGTTTCAACCTTGACCAGCGGGTTGTACTTGCGGCGATTACGGCCGTTGCCATGAGTGACCTGGCCCGAGCCATTCTCGCGCGGCATGCGGACCTGACCGGTGACGGCGTCGCCCTTGCGCAGGCCGTACTTACGAACCATTTGCGCGGACACCAGCACATCGTTAGAGCCCGGCAGGTATCCGGACGTGCGCACGAATGCGGTCTTGTTATCTAGCACATCGACGATGCCAGCCACCGGCTGGAGAACGTCATCCTCGCGGATCTCGTCCTGACCGCCGTGTCCCCCACCGTTGTTATCGCGTCCGCGACGGTCGCGGCGATTGCGACGGTTGCGGCGGTTACGGTTGCCACGACCGTCATCGTCATGGTTATTGCGGTCGTTATTGCGATTGTTGTTGCGACCGCGGCGGTTGTTGCGGTTGCCGCGGCCTTCATCGTCGTTGTCTCGATCGTGGTTGTTGCGATCGTTGCGGTTATTACGGTCGTTGCGATCACCGCGGTCATTACGATCATTACGATCGTTGCGATTGTCGTTACGCTCACTGCGGTCGTTGCCGTTATCGGAATCATCGCGGCTATCGTTGCTGCGATCGTCCTGATTCTCCTGCTCGCGCTGACGAGCACGGTTACGACGATTTCGACGCTGCTGAGAACGGGACATCTCCTCGCGACCATCCGCGTTGGCGTCGTCTCGCTTGTCGTTGCCCTTGTCGCTCTTGTCGGCGCTCTTACTGGAACCCTTATCCGCGCTTTCCGACGGCGATTCCTTGGCATCCTTCGCTTTGGAGCCGGTATCCGCAGCCCCAGCCGCAGCCTTCTTCGCGCGGGATTTCCGAGCTGGAGCGGAACCAGCAGCCGGGGCACCATTCTTAATGGCCTCAATCAGCTCATGCTTGCGCATGGCGGAGATGCCGCGAATGCCCTTGCTGGAAGCGATTTCACGCAGTTCTGCCATTCGGAGGGCCGCAAGATTCTCTGGGCCGCCTGCCGTGGCAGTGGTGTCCGTATCGGTCACGGATGTCCTTTCATCGACCTTCCCTGCAGTCACTCTCTGCAGGGGGCTATGTCATTGACACTTTTTCGCTCTTACTGCCCGCCACCGCGTGTGCTCCGTCGTCGAACCTTTACCACGGGCGGAAAAGTAGCCGCAGCTGACGGGAAATTATCGAAAAAGCCAGGCAAAAGACCTCGACGTTGAAACTAAACCGAGGCATCTTGCCTACGTTATTTCCGCATCTCAAACCCGAGCGTCCGGGCTGAAGATGGTTAGGAAATTTTAGGTCCACAGCACCGCAAGACTATGTAGTCGCACTACTGATTTATGTGTTTTCAATGTCACGTTGCGCCGTCGCGTTGTGTGAACAACTGCGAAGGTCAACGGCAAGCGGAGTACATGAAGAAGTACGTATCTAGCCGCGTATTGAAAACGACCTACTGCCCAAGGATAGTCACCAAATAGTCAGGTAGCAACACTAGTTCTCACCTGCGTTTCGCTAGGTCGCGGGGCTGCGAGTCGGTACTGTAGAGCTCATGCGCAGTACGATGCCTCATATTCCTCTCAATATCGCTCAGATTGTGGAATACGGTCGCACCATTCACGGTCGGACTCCGGTGACCTCCTGGAACAGTGACGGCCCCGAGACCACCACTTTTGCCGCCATCGCCGCACGCGCTAGTGCGCTGGCACATGCACTTCGCGATGAGCTCGGCATCGACGGGGATCAGCGCATCGCTACCCTGATGTACAACTGCGCCGAACACTTCGAGGTCTTCCTCGGCGTCGCCTCCATGGGCGCGGTATTCCAGCCGCTGAACAAGCAGCTCATGCCGGATCAGATTGTGCACATTATCAATCACGCCGATGACCAGGTCATCATCGCGGACCCGACCGAGATCGAACTACTCGCCGAGGTTCTTCCGCACTGCCCGCGCGTCCGCGCTGTCATCATTATCGGTATCGGTGATCTGTCTGACGTGGCTGAGCAACTGCCGGATGGTATCCCGTGGTACTCCTACGAATCGCTCATCGACGGACGCCCCAGCCGCTTCGACTGGCCTGAGCTCGATGAAAACTCCGGTGCAGCCATGTGCTATTCGACGGGCACCGAGGGCGCACCTAAAGGTGTCGTCTACAGCCACCGTTCGCTGTACTTGCACAGCCTGAATATGCGCACCACTGACTCCTTTGCCATCTCGCATGGAAACCCGTGGCTTTGCTGTGTGCCCATTTATCACGTCCTGTCCTGGGGCGTGCCGCTGGCCTCCTTCATGTGCGGGGCGTCGCTAATCTTCCCCGGCGCGGACCTGTCCGCACCGCGTCTGGCAGAAATCATCGAAACCTCAATGCCGCGCGTAGCTCAGGGCGTGCCGACGCTGTGGATTAACCTCATGGCACACTACCTCAGCAATCCTCCGAAGCGCATGAGTCTGCAGGAGATTTTCTCGGGCGGTTCTCCTGTCCCACCTGCATTGATTCGGCTATGGGAAGAGCGCTACGGTGTCGATGTCATCCACTTCTGGGGCATGACCGAGACTTCGCCTATCGGTACCGTGGCACGACCTCCGTACGGCGCCTCCGGTGAGGCCCGCGAACGCTACCGTGTCAGCCAAGGACGTTTCCCGGACATCATGCAGTTCCGCATTGTTGATGACAACGACCGCGTGCTCGACCTGCATGACCGCAACCAGGGTGAGCTGCAGGTGCGCGGCAACACGGTCACCGGAGGCTACTACAGCTCTCCGGAGGCTCAAGATGGAGGCACCGCGCACTTCTTCCGCGGTGCGGAGGTCGACGAGGCTAGCGAACAGTTCACCGAGGACGGGTGGCTCCGCACTGGCGATGTCGGCTCGATTACTCACGACGGCTACCTGACTATTCATGACCGTGCTCGCGATGTCATTCGTTCCGGTGGCGAGTGGATCTACTCCGCTCAGCTGGAAAACTTCGTAATGGAAAGCCCACAGGTACTCGAGTGCGCGATTATCGGCATGCCAGATAAAAAGTGGGGTGAGCGCCCACTGGCCATTACGGTGCTGATGCCGGAAGTTGAACAGAGCAAGGAGACCGCTGAAATGCTCCGCGATGAACTGCGGCCAAAGCTGCCAAAGTGGATGCTGCCGGAGTACTGGGCCTTCGTGGACTCAATCGATAAGACCTCAGTGGGCAAGTTCGACAAGAAAGACCTGCGCTCGCACTTGAGCGCAGGTCAGTACAGCATCGTGAAACTGAAGGGGCCGGGCGAAAAGTAGGTAGCAGGCTAAGCCACTGGCCCGGCACCTGGCCGCAGCTGCGGCTTAGCCGTCGACCACGACCTTAACCGGCTCACCGATTCCCAGCTCCATGACCTTGATGCCAGCCTCGCGGGCATCGTCCAAGATCTTCTCATCTACTGCAGTAGTTCCCAGAACCATACAGGTCGGACCAGCACCCGAGAGGAATGCCGCGTAGCCACGGTTGCGCAGGCGGTTGACCCACTCTGCGGTCACCGGCAGCACGTCGGAGCGGTACGGCTGGTGCAGGCGATCTCGCGTTCCCTCCCACAGCAGTTCCGGGTGGGACTGCAGCGCTGCGGTCATAACCGCAGTACGAGAGACATTGAAACGAGCGTCGACATGCGAAACATCGCTCGGCAGCACCTGACGAACTGCATTCGTGGAGGCGTGGAATGCCGGTACGAGTGCGGTCGCCTGAATGGACTCATGCACCGGAATGCTCACTGCTCGGTACTGGGGCGCGGTGCGACCATCGACAGGCTTGTCGGTCCAGCTGACCACTGCCCCGCCGAGGACGGATGCACCAGCGTTATCCGGGTGGCCTTCGAATACCGAGGATTCTTGGATTACCTGGTCGTCGGTAAGCGGGAAGCCCGCCAGACCGTTAGCGGCAGCGACACCAGCAACGGCGGCGGCTGCGGAAGAGCCTAGACCGCGCGACTGCGGAATGGTGTTGTGGCAAATAACCTTCAGCCCCGGTGCCTCGACACCTGCGGCGCGAAGGCCCGCGCGAATCGCGCGCACAACCAGATTAGATTCGTTGCGCGGCAGGTCGACTTCGCCCTCGCCGTGAATTTCAACGACGACACCGGACTCGATGACCTCGACCTCGACGATGTCGTAGAGCGCAACTGCCAACCCCAGGGTGTCGAAGCCCGGGCCCAAGTTCGCTGACGAACCTGCAACCGTGACGGTGACCTTCTGACCCGGGAAAAGCTCCTGTGCCATTTAGATATCCATTCCTTCGATACGAATGACGTTGTTGACGGCCAAAACCGCGTCGTTGGCGCGCAATTCGTCGACCGTTGCTTCCAAATCCTTCTCCAGTGCCTTGTGGGTCACGATGACCAGGCGAGCGCCGTTGGCGCCCTCTTCCTGGCGGACGGTGCGCAGGGAGATGTTGTGATCAGAGAAGGTACGAGCGACATCGGCAAGCACTCCGACACGATCGTCGACGTGCAGGTCGATGTGGTAGCGGGTGCGAACGTCACCGAAGTCGAGAATCGGCAGGTTAGCGTAGGTGGAATCTCCCGGTGCGCGACCACCGTGGACAATGTTGCGAGCAGCTGCAACGAGGTCACCGAGCACTGCGGAGGCGGTCGGATTACCACCAGCGCCGTTGCCGTAGAACATCAGGCGACCAGCGGCCTCGGCCTCAATGAAGACAGCGTTGAAAGACTCACGCACAGTTGCCAGCGGGTGACGACGTGGAATCAGCGCTGGGTACACGCGGGCGGAAATGGACTCCTTGCCATTTTCGTCCGTAACCCGCTCACAGGTAGCCAGCAGCTTAATGGTGCAGTCTGCGCTCTTGGCGGCTGCGATGTCGTCAGCGGTGATCTCGGTAATACCCTCGCAGTGAACATCATCAGCAGTCACGCGGGTGTGGAATGCCAGGCTGGCCAGAATAGCTGCCTTGGAAGCGGCATCGTGGCCCTCGACGTCTGCAGTCGGGTCGGCCTCGGCGTAACCCAGGCGGGTGGCCTCTGCCAGCATCTCGTCGTAGTCCGCACCAGTGGAGTCCATCGCATCAAGGATGAAGTTGGTAGTGCCGTTGACAATACCCATGACCTTATTGACAGTGTCACCGGCCAGCGAACGGCGCAGCGGCCCGACGACCGGGATAGCTGCAGCCACAGCTGCCTCAAAGAACAGGTCGACACCCGAGGAATCGGCAGCCTCAGAGAGCTCCTCGCCGTGAGCGGCGACGAGTGCCTTGTTGGCGGTCACGACCGACTTGCCGGCACGCAGTGCCTCCAGCACAACGCGACGTGGGTAATCAATGCCGCCGATGACCTCGACTACCAGGTCAACGTCATCGCGCTGAACCAGCGAAAAAGCATCATCGGTAAGAAGATCCTGATCCACATTCGGACGCGGCTTGGTCTTGTCGCTCACAGCAATACCAACGACCTCGACCGGGCCGCCGATGCGGCGCTCGAAGTCCTCAGCCTTCTCGTTGAGCAGGCGGTAAACCTCAGTACCGACTGTGCCAAGACCTAAAATAGCGACACCAACTTTGTGGCCCTCGCCCTTTCCAGGATTATTCGTTGCGGCAGTCATCGTGGCGTTTCACACTCCAGGCTTAGTAAGTCTTGTACGGTTTCTCGTCTTAATATTTGGGTCACTTGACCATCGCATACCGACACTACTGGTGGTCGCGTCAGCATGTTGTAGCGGCTGGCCATTGCGTAACAGTATGCCCCAGTAGCAGCGAGCGCGAACAGATCACCCTCGACAATGTCGTTCGGGTAGTTCGCATCGTTAATCAGAATGTCTCCCGATTCACAGTGCTTTCCGACGACGCGGGTGGGAATCCTGGAACCGGACACCTCGCGATTAACAACGCGACCATCATAGTTCGAGCCGTAAAGCGCCGGACGAATATTGTCGCTCATGCCGCCATCGACCGATACGTAACGACGGGTCATGCCGTCATCGATGGTCACATCCTTCAAAGTGCCCACTTCGTACACCGTGACCATGGACGGGCCAACGATGGCACGACCTGGTTCAACAGCCACTGCCGGAGTCGCAATGCCGATATGCTGCGCAAGCTTGTCCACAGCAGTGAGGATCTCGTCGGCAAGCGGAGCAACGTCGAGGGGCTGCTCGCCTGCGGTGTAGGCGATTCCGAAACCGCCACCGAGGTCGAGGGTGTTGAAGTGTTCCGAGATTTCAGTGCCGTGACGTTCGACCAGCTTTTCCACCAGTGAGAACACGCGCTCGGCGGCGAGAATGAAACCGTCGGAATCGACAATCTGGGAGCCGATGTGGCAGTGCAGACCAACTAGGCGCAGATTGTCGTCCTCTTCTACGAGGTTGGCAGCTTCCAGCGCCGAACCGGACGCGAGGGAAAAGCCGAACTTTTGATCTTCATGCGCAGTAGCAATGAACTCGTGGGTGTGCGCTTCCACACCGGGCTTCACGCGAACGAGCACGTCCTGCACCACGCCTGCTTCAGCCGCTACCTCGGACAGGCGACGTAGCTCCGAACGGGAGTCAAGCACAATCTTGCCCACGCCGGCGGAGATAGCATCACGCAGCTCAGCGGTGGACTTGTTGTTGCCGTGGAAGGTCATGTCCTTGGCTGGGAATCCCGCAGCCAGAGCGATAGCCATCTCGTTGCCCGAGGCGACATCGAGATGCAGCCCCTCCTCCATTACCCAGCGGGCGATGGTCTTCGACAGGAAAGCCTTGGATGCGTAGTGGACATTCTCCGCGCCGCGGAAGGCCTTGGCCATCGAGCGGCAGCGGGAGCGGAAGTCCTGCTCATCGACGACAAAAACCGGAGTGCCAAATTCCTTGGCAATGTCGACCAGGCTCACGCCGCCAATTTCCACCGAGCCGGGGTTATCTTCGTCATCGCCCCGACGACGGGCGGTAGTTGGCCAGACATGCGCTGGTAGTTCATTAAATTGGGTGGAATCGGGTCGAGTGTAGCCACCCAGTTCGAAACCATTGCCGTCGATAGGCACGAAACAGCTCTCTTTCTCCGTTACCCGGGCGGAGCAACGGGGTGTAGTTTTACGGGCGCGTTCGACTACATGCGCTCAGGTGCGGTAACACCGAGCAGCTGCAGAGCATTGGCCAGCGTCTGGCGGGTAGCCTCAGCCAGGCCGAGACGAGCACGGTGTAGCTCAGATACCTCTTCGTCTGCCTTTGGCAGAATCTGGCAGGTGTCGTAGAAGCGGTGGAAGACACCGGCGAGCTGCTCAGAGTAACGGGCAATGCGGTGTGGTTCCCGCAGGTCAGCAGCAGACTTGATGATGGCCGGGAACTCACCGATAGTGCGGATGAGCTCACCTTCACGGTCCTCTACCAGCAGGGAGAAGTCAGCGCCTTCGCTGGTCACACCGGCCTCTTCGGCACGGCGGCCGATTGAGCACAAACGAGCGTGGCCGTACTGGACGTAGTAGACCGGGTTGTCGCTGGACTGCGAAGCCCACAGCCCCAGGTCGATATCCAGGCTGGAGTCCACAGAGGAACGGATTAGCGAGTAGCGAGCAGCATCGACGCCGATTGCCTCAACCAGGTCGTCCAAGGTGACCACTGTGCCCGCACGCTTCGACATCCGGACAGCCTTGCCGTCGCGAAGCAAGTTGACCATCTGACCGATGAGCACCTCGACGCCATCGGCGTTGTAGCCGAGCGCTGCAGCGGCCGCGCGCAGACGCGCGATGTAGCCGTGGTGATCGGCACCCAGCATGTAGATGCACAGGTTGTGGCCGCGGTCGAACTTGTTCTTAACGTATGCGATGTCACCTGCGATGTAGGCTGCGTCGCCGTCGGACTTGATGACCACGCGGTCCTTGTCGTCACCGTAATCGGTGGACTTCAGCCACCATGCGCCGTCAGCTTCGTAGAGCTTGCCGTTTTCCTTCAGGGAATTGACAGCTGCTTCTACCTGACCGGACTCGAACAGCGAGTTTTCGTGGAAGTAAACGTCGAAATCGGTGCCGAACTCGTGCAGAGACTTCTTGATGTGCTCGAACATCATGTCCACGCCGATGGCGCGGAAGTGCTCCTGGACCTCTTCCTCAGAGCCCTCGAGTGCCTGCGGGTTCTTCTCCAGCACAGCAGCGGCGATGTCCTGGATGTACTCTCCGCCGTAGCCATCTTCCGGAGTCGGCTCGTTGCGAGCGGCTGCAACCAAGGAGTCGGAGAAGCGGTCAATCTGGCGACCGTGGTCATTGAAGTAGTACTCGCGAGTGACCTTGGCACCGGTGGCGGACAGGACACGACCGAGAGCGTCACCGACTGCTGCCCAGCGAGTACCGCCCAGGTGGATCGGCCCGGTCGGATTCGCGGAGACGAACTCCAGGTTCACGTCGAGGTTGGAGTTGAAGTCGGCATGACCCCACTTCTCCCCCGCTGCCAGGACGTCCTCGACGATCTTGCCCTGGGCATCGGAGGCCAGGCGGATGTTAATAAAGCCCGGGCCTGCGATGGTTGCTTCATCGATGCCCTCAGAAGCGCCGAGCGCTGTGGCAATTTCAGTTGCCAAGTCACGCGGCACCATGCCGACGCGCTTGCCCAGCTGCATGGCGATATTGGTTGCATAGTCGCCGTGCTCAGGGTTACGCGGACGCTCGACGGTCGGGTTTTCCGGCACGATAGAGACATCGGCATCGTGGGCAGTCAAAACCTCGACGGTGACTTTTCGGACTAGTACAGCAAGATCAGCAGGATTCACGATTGCCTATCCTATTAGGTCAATCGCAGTCGTGGAAACATCAGCCACCAAAAGATTGATTTGAGGGGTATCTGCAGGCCACCGCGTCCGGCTGTCCTACACCGCTTTCACGGTCCAGCCGAATTCAGGTTGAGAACAGATTTAATCCGGGGCTAGGCGTAGCATTCAGGTAGGAAATTATTGCCTTACCCCTCAACCCTTTTTGGAGCGACCGTGAAAGTAGCACTTTTCGCGACCTGCATCGGGGACATGATGTTTCCAGATGCAGTGAGTGCGACCGCCAGAGTTCTCACGCGCCTAGGATGCGATGTGGTCTTTCCACCACAACAAACCTGCTGCGGCCAAATGCACGTCAACACCGGGTACCAAAAGGAAGTCCTTCCTCAGCTGGACACCTACGCTGATGCTTTTGCAGATTCCTCGATTGACTACGTTGTCGCCCCGTCCGGTTCCTGCGCCGGCGCCGTTCGCCACCAGCATCCGATGATCGCGGGCCGCTACGGTACCCGTGCCCAAGTCCACGCGGCACAGGCCTGCGCGAACAAGACGCTGGATCTCTCCGAGTTCATCACCGATGTCGCTGGCGTGACTGACGTCGGTGCTTACTTCCCCCACTCAGTGACCTACCACTCCACCTGCCACAGCTTGCGGGTACTCAAGGTGGGTGACCGTCCGTGGCGGCTGCTCAGCGCAGTCGATGGAATCGATCTGCGCGAGCTGCCCGGCGCGGCGGAGTGCTGCGGTTTTGGCGGCACCTTCTCGGTGAAGAATGCGGAGACCTCCGCTGCAATGGTTGCCGACAAGACAGCCAATATCCGCGCTACGGAAGCGGAGTTCGTCACCGCTGGCGATGCTTCCTGCTTGCTCAATATCGGTGGCGCGTTGCGTCGCCAGGACTCTGGCGTGCACGCCATCCATATGGCCGAGATTCTGGCCTCCACCAAGGAGACCCCGTTTGATGTGCACAACCGCCAAGAGGCTTCCCTGCGAGGTGAACAGTAATGGTCGCAATTAACGTCGGCATGCCAGCCCTTCCTCCCCGCGCGCCGCACAACGTCGGGCATCTGCGCGGTACGCGCGGGTTCACGGCCGCAGCGCACGAGGAGCTCAAGAACACTCGCATGCGCGAAAATGTCGGTCATGCCACGCGTTCGATTCGTCAGAAGCGCGCGCATGTCGTAGCCGAGAAGAATGACTGGGAGCAGCTGCGGCTCGCGGGCAGCCACATCAAGCGCGATGTTATGGCGCGTCTGCCGGAACTGCTGGAGCAGTTTGAAGAGTCAGTTACGAATGCCGGCGGTCACGTCCACTGGGCGCGCGATGCCGCCGAGGCAAACCGCATCATCACGGACTTGGTGAAAGAGACCGGCGAAGAAAAGGTCGTCAAGATTAAGTCGATGGCCACACAGGAAATCGGCTTGAACGAAGCACTTGCCGACGCCGGCATCACCGCCCGCGAAACCGACCTGGCGGAACTCATCGTTCAGCTTGCCGACGACATGCCGAGCCACATCCTGGTTCCTGCTATCCACCGCAATCGCGAAGATATCCGCGAGATCTTCCTCAATGGAATCCCCGGAGTCGACCCGGACCTGAAAGCCAATCCGGCCGATCTCGCCGAGGCATCCCGTAAGTTCCTGCGCGAGCAGTTTATGGAGGCCAAGGTTGCGATTTCCGGCGCCAACTTCGGTGTGGCCGAAACCGGTACTGTGGCCGTCGTCGAGTCAGAGGGCAACGGCCGTATGTGTCTCACGCTGCCGGAAACACTGATTTCGGTGATGGGTATTGAGAAGCTGCTTCCCACCTTCCAGGATCTGGAAGTCTTCTTGCAGCTACTGCCACGGTCGTCGACAGGCGAGCGTATGAATCCCTACACCTCTCTGTGGACGGGAACGACCGACGGCGACGGCCCGAAGAATTTCCACATTGTGTTGCTGGACAATGGGCGCTCGGCCACTCTTGCAGATCCGATTGGGCGTGAAGCTCTGAAGTGCATTCGCTGCTCGGCATGCCTGAATATCTGCCCTGTTTATGAGCACGTGGGCGGGCACGCTTACGGTTCGGTCTACCCGGGCCCGATTGGTGCGATTTTGTCCCCGCAGCTCACTGGCATGGATTCCTACGATGATCCGAATGCTTCGCTGCCCTATGCGTCCTCGCTGTGCGGGGCTTGCTTTGAGGTCTGCCCGGTGCGAATTGACATCCCCGCTGCCCTGCTGGAGCTGCGCCATCGCAAGGTCACAGAGCACCGCCCACCGGTGGAGGGCAAGCTGTTTGCCACGCTCGGGGTCATCATGGGCAATCAGAAGCTCTGGAATATGAGCGCAAAGATGGCCTCCCTCGCCCGCGTACTCGGGTTGAAGGACGGCGAGATTCACGCTCTGCCACTCTTCCTCAGCGGGTGGTCGGATGCGCGTGATACGCCGGTTCCGCCGAAAAAGCCGTTCCGCTCACTGTGGGGTTCGGAGGATTTCTCGACACAGCTGGCGCGCGAATCGGTCAATCAGGTTCCAACGAAGATTAATGGGCTATCGGGTTCTGATCGATCTGACTCGCCCGACACATCCGGCAAGGAGGCCTAGCGATGTCCCACTCCTCAGCATCCGCAAACATTGCCAAGAGCGAAATCCTCGAGCGTATCCGCAATGCTCAGAAAATCGCCTTCGAAGGCCGTGACTTGGCCTCTGACGTGGGCATCATCCCTGGCGAGCCCGGCGCGCATTTCGACATCCCCCGCGACTACGAGCGCTCCTCCGACCTGACGGCCAAAGAGATCATCTCGCTTGCCGACGAACGCATCGCCGATTACAAGGCCGACGTGCGCCACTGTGGCAACTCGGCAACCGACATCAATGAGGCTGTGAAGAAGGCAATTGCTGATGTCGGGGCCTCGTTGATTGGTATTCCCGAAGGTCTAGACCGCGAGTGGGTTGCGGGGTTGGAGTCTGGTGGAGGTAAGGCCACCACCGAGATTCGCATCGACACCGGTTTCACCGCCAAAGAGCTGGACGAGCTCGATGCGATTGTCACCAGCTCTGCTGTCACCTGCGCCGAGACCGGCACCATTTTCCTGGACGGTTCGGCCACTTCTGGCCGCCGCGCGCTGACCTTGGTGCCGGATATTCACATCTGCGTTGTCCCTGCTTCCACGGTCGTCTACGGCATCCCGGAGGCAATTTCCCGTCTACGCGAGAGTGATCCCACCGCTCCGATCACCATGATTTCGGGGCCTTCTGCGACCTCGGACATCGAGCTTGCCCGAGTCGAAGGTGTCCACGGGCCGCGCACGCTGATTGTGATTATTGCTGAATAGAGACAGTCGGGTCGGTCCTTGGCTAGCATTTTTGATTGACACGCCAACATTTTGTTGTGGATGATGAATTTAGCTAGCCAAAGGAGCCTGTCATGAGCGCAATCATTCAAAAATTCTCCGTAGCCGATAATCCGCAGCTTCCAGGTATGGACCCATTCCTGTTTGCCGTCCACCACTATGACCTATATCCACAGGCCAAGGGCCAAACTATGGCTCCCGATGCCTCTCTACTCGGCCGCAATATCGGGATGGACTTTTCCGGCAAGGACGGCTGGTCCATGTACCACGGCACAACCGTCCCCGGCTTCCCCTCCCACCCACACCGCGGCTTTGAAACTATCTCGATTGTCGAGGAAGGTTACGTCGACCACACCGACTCCGAAGGCGCACAGGCTCGTTACGGCGACGGCGACACTCAGTGGCTGACCACCGGCGCAGGCACTGCGCATGCTGAAATGTTCCCGCTTCTGCATAACGACGGCCCCAATCCTCACCACATGTTTCAGATTTGGCTGAACCTGCCGCCCGAAGGCAAGGAGGCAAAGCCGCACTTCCAGATGTTCTGGGCAGAAGACACTCCGCATGTCACCTGGACTGATGACAATGGCCACGGTTACGACGTAAAAGTCATCGCTGGCGCATTTGGCGATACCAAGCCACTCGCACCACCACCGGAATCCTGGGCCGCTGCACCAGATTCCGATGTAGCCGTGTGGGTGCTGCGCCTGCAGCCGGGCGCACAGCTAACGTTGCCACCAACCAAACATGCCGAGACAATTCGGACTCTCTACTCTCTACGCGGCAGCCTCACTATCGAGGGCGAAACGCTGGTGCAAGAGGGCGCAGTGCTGCGCTCAACCGAGGCACTGGACATTTCTGCAGGTGCCGAGGGGGCCTTCGCGCTCATCCTCCAGGGACGGCCAATTGGCGCTCCCGTGTATCAGCATGGCCCGTTTGTCGCGAATAGCCGCGAAGAGCTCGTTGAGGCATTCGATGCCTACCAGCGTGGCGAGTTCGGCGCATGGCGGTTTGATTCCAACGATCCGGTTGCCCCCCCTTTGAAGAGGGGCGCTTTGCCCGCTATCCGGACGGTACGGTTCGTCGCCCGGTCAATTAACCGGGATCCCCGACGGGCTGCACATGTGAAACTGTGTGAGTTTATGACACTTTCAGGCCATTTTTTGGGTCATTTTTGTCATAAACGCAGTCAGTAACTCGGATTGGCCCGCTTCCGCCAGGTACACCCGAAACAAAAATCCCTCAAGCAACCAGGCGAATCTAATCGAACCTAACCGCTTAAGGGATAAAACGTGCCCCCGAGAGGAGTCGAACCTCCGACCTTCGGTACCGGAAACCGGCGCTCTATCCACTGAGCTACGGGGGCGTGTGGCACAAGTACAACAAGTGCAACGAGAAGAGATGTTACCACTTGGCTGGGGCGATTAGCGAAATGCCCCGCACCCCAGCCAAATCCGCACTATGCGGCCTCAGAAACCTGGTCTTCCTCAATAGGACACACCACAGGAACGCCTCCATCATTAAGCACGCGGGCTCGAATTCCATAGACGCGGGCCAAAAGATCCGGTGTGAGAACGTCAGCAGGACTCCCCTGGGCAACCACGTGGCCGTCGTGAAGCATGACAAGCTCATCGCAGTAGCGGGCTGCGAGATTGAGATCGTGGATTGCGACGAGCGCCAAGGAGCTCCGTGAGGCGACCTCCGCGCGGACGAGCTGTAGGAGTTCCACCTGGTGGCGCAGGTCGAGGGCGGAGGTGGGTTCGTCGAGAAGCATGACCTCGGGATCGCGGACAAACATCTGCGCGACGGCGACGAGCTGACGCTGACCGCCGGAGAGCTCGCCGACGAAGCGGTCGGCAAGGTGCTCAATACCAACCTTCCGGAGAACCGCCGCAGTGTGCTCAATCTCGGAGCCGCGCACGCGCAGACGCCCGGCGCGCCGGCCAGAGACCAACACCGATTCAAATGCGGTCAGCGAGGCACTTGCTGGCAGATCCTGGGGCACGTAGCCCACCACATCGCGCAGTTCGGAGCCGACAACCCGCTCAGTGTCACGGGTCAGCACAATCTCCCCGGACATGGGCTTTCGAATCCCCGCCAGGGTGGTCATCAGTGTGGACTTACCCGCAGCGTTTGGCCCGAGCAAACCCGTCACCGTACCCGGCTTCAGCGTGCGCATCGACGCCCCGCGCAGCACCTTCCGCTTGCCATAGCCTGCAGCTACTTCGTTGACATCGAGAAATACGCCCATTAGTTCCACACCGTCCTCTTACGCAGGAAAACCAAACCGACAAAGAATGGGACACCGACGATTGCGGTAATGATGCCAATCGGCACTGCCACACCCGGCACCACCGTGATGGATACCGCATGAGCTGCCGCAAGCAGCGCCGCGCCTGCCGCCATCGATGCCGGGGCAAAGAAGCGCTGTTCTTCACCGACCAGCATGCGCGCAATGTGTGGACCGACCAGTCCGATGAAGCCGATGATGCCGGCAAAGGCCACTGCGGTTGCCGCCAGCAGCGAGGCTACAATCAGCGTCGCAATGCGCAGCCTATCCACATTGATGCCCACGGCTTTTGCGCGGGCATCGCCAAGTCGCAACACCGTCAGCGCCCACGCATAGCGAATGGTGAACGGAATGGCGATCAGCAGTGCCGCCGCAATAATGCCGTTGGCCACCCAGTTCGCGCGCTGGAGCGAGCCCATCGTCCAGAACACAATCTGCTGGAGCGCCTCGGTAGTCGCGCGGTATTGCAACAGCGACAACAGCGCTTGGAATAGAAACACCAGACCAATACCCAGCAGAATCATCGATTCCTTACCCGAGCCGCGCCATACCGACGCCGCCGCCACAATCGCCACCGCGATGACGGATGATACCCAGGCCACGGCCGCCAGGTTGAACTGCGCATGCGGAATAATCACCCAGCCCAGCACAATCGATGCCGCCCCACCGAACGCCGCTGCAGCCGAAATACCGAGGGTAAACGGCTCCGCCAGTGGGTTGTCGAGGATTGTCTGCATCTGTGCACCGGCAAGCGACAGCGCTGCACCAATCAGCACTGCCATCACTGATGCAGGAAGGCGCAGCTTCCACAGCACCGTACGAGTGGTTTCATCAACATCATTCGGGCTCACGATGCCCCGGACGACGTCTCCCACACTCAGTGACATCGGCCCCACGATTGTCGCCACTACAAACGCGCACACGGCCAGCCCCACCAGCACCGCAATAACGGCGATCTTTCGGGCTGAGCGTCGTCGGTACTGTCGCGCAGAGTCGTAGGTCGTGCTTGACGACGGACACTCGTGCTGTTCGGTGGAGAGCTGCGACTCTTCACCGCCACTGTCGTTGGTGGAGGTGGGCTCGCGGGGTTCGTCGTCAAGCCCTGACGCGGGAGCGTGCAGATTGGTGTAAGTCATCGGATTCCTTCTTCGATGGTGGAAGATGGGTTACTTGGTCGGCTCCAGCGCGGTGAAGAAGGTGCCGCTGAGTTCGAAGGGTAGGTAGTCCTTGTGGAACTTGGCGAAGTCAGCGACTGGGTCGAGGTCAGCGAACTCTTCGGGGTGAATCCACTTAGCGAACTGCTCGAGAGCGAAGACGTTGTACGGCGAGTCGTAGAACTGGTGGAAGGCGGCGTACAGGTCCCCCTTCTTCGGCGCAGTCAGGGTGTCAAAACCCGGAGTCTTCAGCAGGCCTTCCAGAGTGCGCTGTGCGGTCTCTGGAGTGGCGGTGTAGCCGAGTTCGACGTGTGGCAGCACTTCCGGCTTCTTCGGATCGAGCGCCCAAGAACCACCGGTGGCGATGATCTTCTCCGGCTGGACGGACAGGACCTTCTCTGCGGTCACGTCGCCCGATTCGGTGTCGAGGAGGCTGTCTCCGAGGTTCTCACCGCCGGCTGCTGTGACAAGGTCACCGAGGTTGGACTTGTTGACGGTCGAGCAGCAATCCTTGAGACCGGCTGCTCGCCAGACGAAGGTCTTTGGCTTGTCTTCGAGCTTGGCGGCACGTTCGGTGATCTCGTTGACGCGCTTTGTGTAGAAGTCGGTGAACTTCTTGGCATTGTCCTGCTCATCGACGATCTGGCCGAGGAGCTCGACGGACTTGGCGGTATTCTCCAGGGGCTTTTGCCGGAAGTCGGTGAATACGTACTTCAGACCTGCCTGATCGAGCTTGGTGAGGAAACCGGACTGCTCCGCGGCCTTCTTGTGGTCAAGGGTCATGACGACCACGTCTGGGTCGTGGGAGATGAGGTTTTCAACTGTGACATCGCCCTTGGCGATATTGCCGATGGTCGGCATGTCTTTCAGCTCGGGGTTCGTCTCGAAAAGCTTGGTTTCAAACGACGGTGCGCCCGAATGCAAATCGCTGCCCATGGCGACAACGTGGTCACCCGGGTTTTCTTGGTCAAGCATCGCGGTGACAAACATGGCGCGGCCTTCACCGAGCACGACTCGTTCTGGCTGCTTGTCGAAGGTCACAGTGCGACCTGCGACATCAGTGACAGTGAGTTCTCCTTTGTTGTCGGCAGCCTCGTTCGACTCTGCGTCCGCACCGCATGCTGTAGCGACGAAGCTCAGCGCTGCACACCCGATTGCGGCCAGAGTTTTGGTCTTTGGCGCGGTTTTAGCCTTGGCGAAAATATTGACTCTCATGCGTTTCAGTTTCTGCCTTGTTTATTTCTGCGTAATTTTTGGTACTTAGGGTGCACAAAGAGAAGTGAACAGTCACCCCTTTGCTTTAGGCACGCCTTACCTTACAGCTTGAAACGTAGAGAAAAAAGCGCCCTGCTAGTGGTTGTTTTACTAGCAGGGCGTGGAAGTCTTACTTCCTTTCGAGAACCGACTGGAAGCACCTCAGCATCACTTCGCGGTCTTCATTAGCAAGTGGTGAAATTACTTCCTGGCGAACAGTGTCTACATAATCCGGCGCCGCCTCGGCAAACACGTGCCGACCAACGCCTGTTAAGACGACGACATAATCCGAGTCCGGGTCTTCGCCGTGGTCTTCGGTGTGAATAAATCCGCGCTTTTCCAACCTGTTGGTATGCAGCAGCGCGCGGGGATGGTTCCACTTCAGTCGATCACAAATCTTGTCAACATGCAGAATCCCATCCTCTACCTCATGCAGAGCGATGAGCAGGGTAAAGTCCGCGAACGTCAGCCCGGTTCGAGTGCGTAGGCTTCGCTCGATATTGCGCTCTACCTCGCGAAAAGCAGCTACCATCGACTGCCAAAAGAGCTGTTCATCATCACTCAGCCATTCAAATGAGTTCATACTGCTCTAGGCTAATGGTGAGAGCCTCGTAGCGGAGACAAATGAGAAAACACTCACAAAAAACTTCTGGCTACTCTGCTTTTCCGTCGACTGAATCGGTGACCGTAGCATTGGCGGTCTCTGCAATCTTATCGAGCACAGCGGAAATCCCCTGATAGTCGATATTCTCACCGAGCACATCAAACAAAACATGGCGCACAAGCTTCACATGGTTCGGCGCCGCCTTCTCAATCACGGTTCGACCGTGTTCAGTAAGCGTGACATCAATACCACGGTTATCGCAGGCGCAGCGTTCCTTAGTTACTAGCCCGCGTCGCTCCATGCGAGTAATTTGATGCGACATTCGGCTGCGGTCCCATTCCAGGGATTCGCACAGGGTGCGCATGCGCACTACATTGTCTTCAGCCTCGGAGAGAACAACCAGAACCGAAAAATCTGCAGTGGAAATATCGAGAGAATCTTGCAGCTGAAGGTCGATTGACCTGTCAACGGCCCGTTTAGCGTTCAGAATTGAGCGCCATAACCGCTGCTCTTCATCACTTAACCACGGAACATCTTGCATATGTACAGAGCCTACTATCTTGAAACCAAATCCTGAATTTTCATAAACTCCGCTCCCGTCACACGATCAAACCGGGCTTCATCGCACGTCAGGACTAATACCTGCATATCGCGCCCCGCTTTGGCAAGAGCATTATTCATCCGCCGCAAACGGTGTTCGTCTGAATAACCTAATGCATCATCAATAATCACCGGAGCGCCTTGCCCGCCCTCCATGACACCGGCAACGGCCAAGCGCAGCAGAATGTCCAGCTGCTCCTGCGCTCCACCAGATAGCTCATCGACATCGAACTTGCCATCGGCATTGGACCGTGACTCAATCTGCAAGTCCTCATTCATCGTGAACTGGGTTCCCGCACCGAACACACCGCCGCCGTACTCTTCGAGCTTGCGGAGCAAGGGGTCAGCCAGCGCATTCCGCGATGCCGCGCGTGCCTGTGTCATTACCTCCATAAGAGTCTTGGCGGCGGCTGCACGGCGACGCATCGAGTCCCGATCTCGCTGTGTTCGCTCCACTACCCCCTCAGCAGCTGCCAGCTTCTCATTCGCGCTGTCGAAATAGTCCAAGTGCACCCGAATCTCTTGCCGGCGCTTTTCCAGCTCAGCCAGGCGATTCTCAACTGCATCCCGTCGCTGCTTAGCGCCCGCGAGCGATGCTTCCACGTCGTCGGCATCCCGCTGCGCCAGCTCTTTCAGAGCCGTAGCCAGCTGCTCTTCTGCCGCCTCATAGTCCTTGCCTCGGTTTTCCACCGCAGCAAAGATCTCGGCATCCGAGGCTTTTTCTCGCGCCGTCGTGAGCGAATCTTCGCGGACCTTCAGGACGGACCGAGCCCCTTCAAGCTCGCTGCTGGCCTTCGTATAGTTGGCGTGTGCAGGACGCTTTTCCAGCTTCGACAAGCGCATATCGGCATTGTCACGCTTCGACTCGGCATCCCTACGCCCCGCTGCAGCTTCTTCCAACCGCGCCTTCGCCGCTACCAAGTCAATCTCCGTCGGCGCATCCTCGCCCGCAAGTACCCGATACCGCTCGCCCTGTACTCGTGCTTCTTCCTTCGCATCGTCCAGCTCTGCGTTGAGCTGGTGATACTCCACACCGTCGGACACCGCAGTTATGGATGTCTCCACCTGGAATTTTGCTTTTTCCGCTTCACGACGTCGTGCGTATGCCTTTTGTGCTTCCGCGACAGAATCAGCGCCTGCCGCCTCAAGCTGTTCCTTGAGCGATATCTCTGCTTTTTCTAGCTTGCGCTGCTGCGAATCTGAGCCGTCTCCGGGCTGGATAGCAACCGTGACGTCGCCAACTTCGATGGCCAACGGCTTAGTAACCGCACGTTGAACTGTCTCAGCCTCCGGAGCTAGCCCCACTTTCTCGCCGTCGACTGTGACCTCCTGCGCACTACTAGCCGAGAGCTGCACACTCGGGCTCGACGCCTCCAGCACAGCGGTGGCTGTTGCAACTTCGCGTTCGCAGGTCAACAGTTTTTCCATTACCTCCTCGGTAACGGAATTCCGAGCAATTACCTCCTTTTGCTCTGCCAATTGCGCGCGGAGCGCATCGAGCTTCTCCACTCGATTCGACAAGGCTTCAACCAAGCCGCGCTTCTCCCCCAATGCGACTTCAGCTGCAGCCAGCTCTTCTGCTTTTCGAACTTCGCGGTACGCGGTCACAACCGCATCGCGATCTTCCTGTGCCTTCTTTAAAGCTGCGACCTCCTTATCGAACGCTTCCTTAAGTTCAGCAACTTTCTTCTCTGTGGCGGAATGCTGATCCCTGGCATCTTGTGCCTGCTGAATGAAGGTTTCGCGCTCTTGCTGAGCCTGTTTAGCTAAGTCGAGCTGCTGCTTCGCCGCTGCAGAGACCTCCTGTGCCTGGGACACGGCAACCCTGAACTTTTCGAGTTCTTCGAGCGCCTGCGCCCAATGCTCGACTTCGTTTTTGGCTTCTGGCAACGATGCCCGCTGCGTGTGTTGGCTTTCTTCATTACGAGCAGCTTCCTCATTGAGCGCTTCGAATTCCCGGACCTTTTTCGCCGCTTCGTCGCGCACCCGCTGGGCTTCCGCCAGCTCCTTGTCTACGTCGGTAAGCTGCTTGCGCTCTTTGCCATTTTTTTGGAAATAGTTGCCGTATTCAGCTTCAACGGCTTCAAACAGACCTACCTCTTCTGCGGTTTCCGCGCGCTGCCCCGATGCCGACTGCAGTGCGCTTGTGACCTGCGCATACCCGCCCAAGGAGAGTGTCTTTTGCGCTTGTCCCTGTTCAGCAACGAAAACCTGCCACAGGTTCTTGGTGTCCGCATTGTGCATTCGGGCGGCCAGCCACTCTTCCGCCTGGTCATCTTTAAGAACCTCGGCTGTCGGAGAGTGGACGGTGACGATTGTGCCGGTGTCCTTGGTGCTACCAAAGACCTTGTCCAGCGTAAATTCGTAGCCGTCAAGCTCCAGCCGGAGCTTAACCTGCGGCTTTTCCTGGCTGGAGTGACTGTTCAGACTAAGCGCTTCGCTTGACCTGGACTTCCATTTTGTCGTCAGCGCAACGTGAATAGCTTTGGCAATTGTCGTCTTACCTGACTCGTTTTCACCGGAAATCACTACCACGCCACGCTCGGCGAGCCCTGTGATTGAGAGTGAATCAATCGCACGTACATTGTGTAATTCGATGTCGTGAAAACGCATGATTTATTCCTTCTCTCCGGCCAGGCGCGCCAGCAAGCGAAGCGCATCGGCTGCTGCGGTGGTTTCAGATTCTGATAGGGGGCTGCCGCTCTCGGTTCGCCCTTTGCTCAAGACCGTTAGTTTTTCTGCAGCTATGAGCGGATAACCGGTGAGATTGAGATTAGAGATATCCCCCTCGGACGGAACCACCGTCAAATCGGAGCCACTTTCCCGGCGATAAAGTGCAGCGAAAAGCTGTTGATACTGCTCAAGTCGATTTTCAAAGGTAGTCGACTCCGACAGTGTCACGGTTCCTCGCAATGAATACTTCACCGCTGTGTCTGTCTTCGCCTCGATACCGTCCAGTTCAGCAAAGAACTCATCGAGGTCTTCCGCACCAGTGATATCCATGTCGATGGCATGAAAAGCCCACTGCCCCACTCGGTGGGAGGCCACGGTAACTGAGTCCTTTTCGGGGCCGCTCTCTACAATGTCGACGACGAGTGCATTGCCGGAATCCCGTTCTTTGTCGTCGTACGCTGTGGTTTCGTGTGCGCCGGAGAAATAAACTCTGCCAGCATGATCGAGTTGGCTCGTGGAGTGGGAATCCCCCAGCGCAACATAGTGCAACGCCCCGCGGTCAATAGCTTGTTCCAAGCTGGTCAGATCAATGGTGGCTCCTGCATCAGCACCAAAGCCTTCTACTTGGCCGTGTGCGACCATCACTCGGATTCCATCGGCGGGCTCAAGCTCCGTGGCTATTTCCGCCACGATGTCGTCTGCCGAATACTTGCCGCGCACTGGCACACCGATGAGTTCCACCCCGTCACGGATTGCAATGGGCGCGCTGTCGCGAATTACGTAAACTCCTCGGTCTTCCAAAGATTCGAAAGCACTACGTCGATAAATGGAAGAAGCATCAAGCGCATCATGGTTGCCGGGTAGGAAATACACCGGCACGGGTAGCTTGGCGATTCGCTCAAGAGCCCGCAAAAACACCTTGTCCGGCAATGTGTTGGAATCGAACACGTCTCCAGCGACGACAATGAACTCAGCGCCTTCGCTAATCGCCAACTCGCCGATGCGATCGATGGCGTTGAGTCGACTTTCGTGGAACCTAGCTTGGGCTTCACCGCCGTCGAGCTCTAGGAACCACCGAGTCATTCCCAGTTGCCAATCTGAGGTGTGAATGAATTTCATGACTAGCGCTCCTTTTGTCCCAGGCTCAGCGATTCCTGCAGATGTTGCCAACAATCTTCCAAATCAGCGACTGCACGAATGGTCTCTCTCGAAATTACGCAGGTTGGCTGCAATGCTTCATGCAGCAAACTGCGGTCGGTAACTGTTAGTGGGTCAATAACCTCGAGCGAAGGAACACTGACTCGTTCCAAATCATTGCCCCAGTAGTCGGCTTCGACAGCGAAAAGTTCGGCAACCTTCTTCTGCTCGTTGTCACCGCTATCTTTTCCACCAGCGTCATTCGACTTCTGGGCGGTTTTATTGGGATTCTCCCGAACCGCGCCACCAAGCCCGAGGCGCTTCGGCGCAGTCCGGTTTCGCAGCTGTGTTAGTTCCTGAAGCCGGCGTTGCAATTCGCGCTGCGGATAATCGCGCAGCTGTAGTAGCGACAGCGGATCGCGGTCGATATCAGCGACAAGTTGAGCGGCAACTGCAACGGTGTGCTTACACACAGGTGCCGGGTCCGGGCAGGTGCATTCGCTGTAAATGTGCTCTTCGCCATCGCACAACAGCATTTCCATCTGCTCATACGGCAACTCGCCGTGCTCAAACTCTGTGAAGGCCGACGGATTGTTCACCAACCACCGCAGTACGTCGTCAGTTTGTTTCTGCTCCCGCCGTGGGAACCGAATAAAGACTGAAAATGGTTCCGGCTGGCTGCCCTGCACTTCACCGATGATGTAGCCATCCGCGATTCGAAGCCCCAGCACATTGCCGTCGAACCTGTACTTCTCACCTCTGTGAACACGACCCGAATCAGCGCCACGGATGATGAACTCCCACACCCACCGGGCAAAAGTAGTACGTGGCTCGACCGCCACGCGCGCTGCGGTTCCACGTCGCTGCTGTCCGGTAAATGCACCAGCCCAGTCCTGGGTGGCCAGGAGCTTTTCAATCGTCGAGCTGGTTGCTGGCGCGCTTCGCGCCGTAGTCCTTTTACGACCACGCTTTCCAGAGGGCCCCTTGCCAAACTCGGCAAAGATGACATTGTCGCCCCATGTCACGTCTCCGTCACCGGCCATCAGTACCACCTCTTCTGGACCCTAAACGGGGTCACATTGTTGGGAATCGAATCGTCATCCGAGATTGTGGAGTCCGATGCCGTGCCCTCCGGGTTCACCCCATCGGTCACCGTCCCACCGGACTTTGACTCCGCTGCGTCCATCGATTCACGCAGTGACTGAATCTTGTCCTTGTCCAATTGCCACAGAGACCGCAAACGGTGAAAGTCCATCTCCGTCAGCTTGGTTTCACCAGCGCGCACAACCGCATCCGCCAATTCTGCCTTCTCGAAAATCAGCTCGTCGATACGCTCTTCAAGCGTTCCCACACTGACCAGCTTGTGCACGTGTACGTCTTTACGCTGACCGATGCGGTAAGAGCGGTCCGTGGCCTGGTTTTCAACTGCTGGATTCCACCACCTGTCAATGTGAATGACGTGGTTGGCGGCAACCAGGTTGATGCCAACACCTGCCGCGAGAGTAGACAGCAAAATGATTGGTGGGCCGTCCGGGGCATTAAACTCTGCCACTACTTTCTCGCGCTGTGCCGGAGTCATTGCCCCTTGGATAAACGGAATGTCCACGCCCAGGCGCTTGCTGAAATGAGGGGCGAGCATCTTGCCGAACTCCACGAACTGCGTGAACACAAGCGCGCGTTCACCGTTTTGGACAATCTCATCGACGAGCTCTTCCAGCCGTGCAACCTTGCCCGAGCGATGCTGCCCATGATTAAGCAGCCCTGAGCCGTCGTGCTGGTAGTGCGCTGGGTGGTTGCAAATCTGCTTCAACTTCATGATGCCGCCGAGGATGATGCTCTTTCGCCCGAAGTTGCCAGAGCGATTCCGCTTCGAGCGCTTGAGCTTGTCCTCGATGTCCTTCACAGCTTCCTGATACAAGAAAGCCTGCTCCGTCGTGAGAGGAACCATCTCCACCTGCTCATTCTTCTTGGGCAGGTCCGGCGCAATAGCTGGATCCGACTTGAGTCGGCGCAGAATAAAAGGTGCTGTAATCGACTGCAATTGCAGTAGCATTTCCGCATTCCCATCACGCTCGATGGGAATCGCAAACTTGTTGCGAAATGCATTCGCCGACCCCAGCATGCCTGGATTACAGAAATCCATGATGGTGCGCAGCTCGCCCAAGTCGTTTTCCACCGGAGTACCAGTCATGGCGATGTTGTGCCGCGAGCCCAGGCTCCGCAGCGCTCTGGATACCTGGGCGTTGGGGTTCTTAATTGCCTGTGCTTCGTCAGCAATCACATGATCCCACTGCACTTGGGCGAGTTCGTTCACATCGCGGGTAGCAACACCATAGGTCGTCACAACAACATCGTGTTTTCCGATAAATTCTTGTAGTTCCCCTCCATGAGGGCGGTTTGAACCATGCAGCAGCCCAACCTTAAGCTCTGGAGTGAACTTTGCCGCTTCTGCTGCCCAGTTGCGCAACACACCTGTCGGAACCACCAGCAGCGAAGTCTTGTGCCCTTGAGCCGTAGCATCTGCTTTCCGACGGCAGCGCTCATACTCCAACAGCGCCAGAATTTGCACAGTCTTACCGAGCCCCATGTCATCCGCGAGAATGACACCAAAGCCGCGGTTGGACATATCCGCCAGCCACTCCACACCGCGCTGTTGATACTCCCGCAGCTCACCGACAAAACTCGGTGGCACCTCGACCGACTCTGCGAGGGCCGTGGAACCGTCTGAGTACTTCGACACCAACGCCTTGAGCCAAGAGGGGTCCCTGGGGGCGACTGGCACTGCTGCTGGAGCTTGCGACTCTAAGCCACCGTCGAAGACCAGCTCTTTCAGGGTGGCTTGCCCCTTACCGGTTTCCTCCCCGGCCTTGGTCTGCTCCACCAAAAACTGCAGGGCTTCCCTAGCTACCTCTGGGTTCGCGTGCACCCAATGGTCTCGCAGATGCACTAGCCCCGTACTCGATGCAGCGAGCTCACGCATTTCCGCTTCCGTCAGTACGGCATCCCCCACGGCCAGCTTCCACTCGTAATCAACCAGTTGGTCAAATCCGAGTTTCGGTTCCGAACGGCGCCCAGCAGGCCCCGTCGGATCTAACTGGACGACTTCAGTGTGCAACTGCAGGGTGGTCTCCACTGACTTCCAGTTCGGCGGCAGCATCACATCGATATCAACCTTTGCCAGCTGCGAGATGCCATCAGTCATAAGCTCTATCAGCTGCTCTGAGGTCAGCAGCAGATCCAAGCCCGGGTGTCCCGCTGCTTTCGCATATTTGAGCGTTGGGAATGCCTCCTGTGCCGCCAATAGCTGCGGGCGAAGCAGCGACAGCACGGACCGGCGACACATTTCTGGATTCAGGCGCTCCGGAGCTGCGACGCCGATGCGGTAGTACATCCGCAATGGCCATAGAGTCTCATGTTCCACCGCAGCTGAACGAGGATTGAAGCGAGTTACTGAGCCGCCTTCTTCATCCGCTCGATTCCGCAACTCCAACAGCTGCGGAAGATCCACATCCGGCAAGTCTTCCAGCTGGCCTTCAAAACCAACAGGTTCCTGCACCATTAGCTGCAGACGAACATCCTCACCATCGGCCGACAGCCTCCACTTTGCCAGTGACTGCGCCACCCCCGGCGTCGCACGCCCCAGGGACTGAGACTGCAACAACGACCGCACGAAACTCTGCCGCTGTTCTGCCGGTTCATCCAGATCGGCCAGAAGCGCGTTGGTGACCCAATGAAACATCCGATTGATGAAATCCTCAGCCACCGTGGCGCCTCCGTTATCAATCAATACCGGTGGTGTACGAGAAATGACCTGACTCTGCCAAGCAATCTCACTCAGCCCCTCCGACATCCGCCACGTCGGCCACCACTCATTGTCTTCCCACGTCAGCGCCACCAATGCCCGCCCAGAGCGTGCGAAAGCATCCAATCCCTGTACAACATCCACAAAGAACCGAAGATCCGGTGCCATCGCCGCCGAGGAAACTTCCTCCTGCAATTGCACCAGTGCCGTCACCGCAGCCCATGGCGGGAACACCCATGTGGGTACCGCTTTCTCTACTGCCCGCCCCTTCGGTGTGCGCAGTTTTAGCGTCAGTTGCGCTCGACTCCCCTGGTCCAGCACTGCAAAAAGCCGACGCTGATGCGCCGGGACTTCCAGCAAATCCACGTCCGCAATAATCCGGTGCCCCTCTGGCCGCTCCACCCATAGGTGAAGACCCGAATCATCTTTCCAGACCGCGTGCAGCAGCAACGGCACCGCTGACTTAGCAACTTGGTCCATTACTTCCTCCCCACTGCTTGCTCAGTCATCACCGTCTAATCACCCGGCGACTTCGCCACCAGATATTTGTTCAATGAAGATTCTGCCACGCACCCCGGATCAGCTTTTCCACCACACCACAACATTAGCACGCATGTTCGAATTATGTATCTTGCAAAAATTACTCCTCCTCTACCCAAATACCCCTTTTCCCAGGTAATTTGTCGCACTTAACCGATTTTTAAAAGCTTTTTCAACGCTTCTTATCTTGCAATGCAGCGCATCACATGAAAACGTCGTATAGGCCACAAGAATTAAAAATGTGTGACTCGTGCAATAGTTCTGCCATGGTTCGCATGTGCCAGTAGGCTCCGCTGACTGTCGAAGATAGTCCGGAAGCTGAAGCTGTGCTGAATCGCGAACCGCAGGTTCCACCGTGGACGTCGGCCACTTTTTGGCTCGATGCTGCCGCGGCGCTGTGAACGTCGTCAAGCAGACTTGATTAAGCGAAACTGAGTTGTGCGCCGAAAATGCTTTTTGGTGCGCTAGGTAGTGCGCGAGTCCGACTGTACGACTAATAAATAATGAGGAGTTGCCCTGTGGACCAACACACATGGTTCATCATCGCACTAGTCATTTATCTGCTGTTGATGGTCTACATCGGTTGGACCGGATGGAAAAAGACTGCAGAGTATGACGAATACATGATTGGCGGCCGCGGCCTACATCCGTTCGTCGCGGCACTGTCAGCGGGTGCATCGGACATGTCCGGCTGGCTGCTGATGGGTCTGCCCGGCGCGATTTACCTTTCGGGTCTGAACCAGACCTGGATTGCAATCGGCCTGGTCGCAGGCGCATGGCTGAACTGGAAGTTCACCGCACCACGCCTGCGTAGTTACACCAAGATTGCTCGTAACTCGATTACCGTGCCGTCGTTCCTGGAGAATCGTCTGCACGATACGTCGAAGGTGCTGCGCGTTGCCGCAGGCCTGATTATTTTGCTGTTCTTCACCTTCTACGTCTCCTCGGGCATGGTGGCAGGTGGCCGTTACTGGGAGTCGACGTTCGGTGGCAACTACCTCGTCGGCATGCTGTTGGTAGCGGCTATCACTGTCGCGTACACCCTGTTCGGTGGCTTCCTGGCGGTGTCTTACACAGACACGGTGCAGGGCATCATTATGTTCATCGCACTGCTGGCGGTTCCGACTGTCGGCATCATCTACCTAATCAACAATGGCAACTCCGCCTCGGACATCTTCAGCTTTGCTGCTAACAACCCCTACCCGGGCAGCGAGGGACAGCCGGTTGAGGCCTTCTTCGATCCGTTCGCTGGCATTCCGCTAATCACGATTATCGGTCTGCTCGGCTGGGGTCTGGGCTACTTCGGCCAGCCGCACATTATCGTTCGCTTCATGGCTCTGCGTAGTGCAAAGGACGCAACCGAGGGCCGCCGCTGGGGCGTTGGCTGGCAGGCACTGTGCATGCTCGGCTCCGTCCTCGTGGCGCTGACCGCAACTGTTTTCTTCGCTACGAACCCAGATGCTTCGGTCACTGATGCGTCTTCCTACGAGACCATCTTCCTGGACATGACCCGCATCCTGTTCCACCCGCTGATTGCAGGCCTGATTCTGACTGCAGTACTGGCAGCAATCATGTCCACCATTTCCTCGCAGCTGCTGGTGTCTTCCTCCGCGCTAATCGAGGACCTGTTCAAGGCAACGGTCAACAAGTCCCTGCGTCCGAAGACCTACATGGCTCTCTCCCGCGTCGCCGTCGCGCTGATCGCCATCATCGCCGCAATCATCGCTGCTAACCCGAACAGCTCCATTCTGGATCTGGTTGGCTTCGCGTGGGCTGGCTTCGGCTCGGCATTCGGCCCGGTGCTGCTGGCCGCCCTCTACTGGTCGCGCCTGAACACGCCAGGTGCTGCTGCCGGCATGATCACCGGTGCGGTTGTCTCCTTCGCATGGGGCATGAGCTCGCTCAGCGACACTCTCTACGAGATCGTCCCGGGCTTCGCCGCTGCAACTGTCGTGATGATCATTGTCACGCTGCTTACCAAGGAGCCGAACGAGAAAATCAAGGAAGAGTTCGACCACGCAGCAAAGCAGGCTCTGGTCTAACGCTTTGATCTAGGCTTGGCCTCCGCTAGCCCCGCAGGCTAGCCCCGGCGCATACCTACAAGGGAACCGAAAAAGTATTTTTCGCGCCCAACTAGGTATGCGCCCTTTTTTATTTGCCATCCTGGCCGCCTCCCTGACTGCCGCCTTTGTCTCATCCTTTGCGCTTACGCGAGTTCTCGTCACCTCCTCCCCCGCGGGCTCGGAGACGGAAGCCGTCGTCAAGCAACTGCGCACCGTACGCGTCGTCGCCGACCGCCCCACCGTCACCGGATACAAGCGCGAGCGCTTCGACGTCTGGGCAGGTTCTGCCGATTGCAATACACGCCATAAAGTGTTGGCGGCGTGGTTCGGGGGCTCTGCGTGTTCGCTTGACGACGGCTCCCCGCGCGAAATCCCTGACCCTTACACGGGTGACCCGGTTGGTGCGCATGAGGTCGATATCGACCACATTTATCCGTTGGCAGCGGCGTGGGATTTCGGAGCCTACGCCTGGGATCCCGAGAGGCGTCGGCAATTTGCCAACGATATCGAGACCAACCTCGTGCCCACGCGAAGCGCGGTCAACCGGGATAAAGGAGATGCCAGCCCGGCGGAATGGCTTCCCGAGGATGCGAAGGCGTGTGACTACTCGCATCGTTACTTAGCGGTGGCCATTAAATGGGACCTGCCCGTATCTTCGGCAGACTGGACGGCGCTGGCAGCTGCGTGTGGGATCCGCGCTGGGAAAGGCACGAAATAGAGAAAATAGTGCGAGCACGTTAAGTTAAGGACTGGTCTTAATAAGGAAATATCCAGGCCACTCCTCGCTTGAACGCGAGGCCTACATTCAGTCGTGGAAAGGTAATACGTGCAAAACGTAGTTCTTATGGTTCACGTCCTAGCGGCAATTCTGCTGCTTGGACCGGTGACTGTCGCAATTTCGATGTTCCCGAAGCTCGCGCTTGCAGCCCGCGGCGGAGAGGCAGGAACGGTCGGCGCCGCGCGCACCATGCACGCCATTTCGCGCACCTACGGCATGTGGTCGCTGCTCGTGCCGCTGCTCGGCTTCGGTGTCATGTTCACCGATGTGTCGACCTACATGAAGTCCGGGGCAATGCACGCCGCAATCCTGCTGGCGATCATCGCCTGGGCACTGCTGTTCTTCCTGGTCATTCCGCGTCAGCGTCTGATGATGGCCGGCCTCGGCATCGCTGACGAAGACGAGGATGTTGACGATCCGGAGTTCATCGAACGTCGTAAGAAGGCTGACGAGCTCGACTGGGACAAGCAGAAGGGCCAGCTGGCCATGTTCTCCGGCATCTTCTCCCTGCTGTGGGTTGTCGCCGGCATCCTGATGTTCTTCATCTAGAGCACACGCTCAGACACAATAAAACTGCCGGTGCGCCTGTACGTCTCGGCCCGACTTTTAGGGCTGGGAAGTACATGCGCACCGGCAGTTTTTATTTTCTAGGTCAGCGCCACGGACGTTGGTCGCCTGACGACAACCACCCTGCACAGCTGCCTAGTAGGTTTAGCGGCGTCCGCCTCGGTGGTAACCACCACGGCGGTCATCCCGGTCACCACGGTAGCCACCGCGACCGCGTCCGCCACCACGACGGTCATCGCGACCGCGACCACGACCGCCGAAACCGTCACCGTCATCGAAGTTTCCACGGTAGCTACCCCGGCTGCGTCCGCCACCACGACGGTCATCGCGGCCACGACCACCACGGTATCCTCCGCGACCGCGGCCGCCATCACGACGATCGCCACGGTAGCCACCACGGCCACCACGGTAGTCATCGCTGTCGTCGACAGAGGTGCCGTCGTCAAGCTTCAGCCCAATGAGCTGGCCGGAAATGCGGGTATCGGAGAGGTTGTTGATGACTTCTTGCGGCAGGTTGGCCGGCAGTTCGACCAGGGTGTGGTCGCCACGGATGTCGATGTGTCCGAAGTCCTTTGAGGACAGGCCGCCCTCGTTGGCGATGGCGCCCACAATGGCACCCGGGCGGACGTGCTGGCGACGACCGACGCTGATGCGGTAGGTTGCGGTGCCCTCGCGTTCGAATTCGACCAGGTCGGCGCGCTTGCCCTGACCGCGCTCACCACGGGAGCGACCATCGCGGCCACGGTTGCGGTCGCGGTCGAAACGATCACGGTCACGATCATGACGACGGCCACGCGGTGGCTCCTTCATCAGGAAGTCGCCCGACTGTGCCTGTGCAGCGATAGCAGCGGCGATATCAACCAGCGGGGTGTCGTGCTCTTCTGCGTACTCCTCGATGAGCTCGCGGAAGACCGGAACCTGCGAATCAGCAAGCGCCTCAGTCAAATCATCAGCGAACTTCTGCTTGCGAGAGTCGTTGACCTCATCGACGGTCGGCAGCTTCATCTCGTGCAGCTGCGACTTGGTTGCACGCTCAATCGAGCGCAGCAGGCGCCCCTCACGCGGGGTGACAAAGAGCAGCGCCTCACCGGAGCGGCCAGCGCGACCGGTACGACCAATGCGGTGGACGTAGGACTCAGTGTCGTGCGGAATGTCGTAGTTGACCACGTGGGAAATGCGGTCAACGTCCAGGCCACGAGCAGCCACATCGGTTGCCACCAGGATGTCCAGGCGACCGTCCTTGAGCTGATCAATCGTGCGCTCACGCAGAGTCTGTGGGATATCGCCGTTGATGGCGGCAGCGGAGAATCCGCGGGCACGCAGCTTCTCGGCGAGCTCCTCGGTCTCGTGCTTGGTGCGCACGAACATGATCATCGCTTCAAATTCCTCGACCTCGAGGATGCGGGTCAGCGCGTCCAGCTTGTTGCGGTGGCTGACCATCAGGAAGCGCTGGCGAATGTTGTCCGCAGTGCGAGTCTGGGACTTGACGGTAATCTCTTCCGGCTCCGTCAGGTACTGCTTGGACAGGCGACGAATCGCAGCCGGCATGGTAGCCGAGAACAGCGCGACCTGCTTGTCATCCGGGGTGTCGGCAAGAATGCGCTCGACATCCTCCTGGAAGCCCATCTGCAGCATCTCATCGGCCTCGTCCAGCACCAGGAAACGCAGGTCGGAAATGTCCAGCGAGCCCTTCTCCAGGTGGTCGATGACACGACCAGGCGTGCCGACGATAATCTGCGCACCTCGGCGCAGACCCGACAGCTGCACTCCATAGGACTGACCACCGTAGATTGGCAGGACCTGAATCTTGCCCAGGTGATCAGCAAACGACTGGAAGGAGTCCGCAACCTGCAGCGCCAGCTCACGGGTCGGAGCAAGCACCAGAGCCTGTGGTGCACGGACGGAGCGATCAATGCGAGCCAGAATCGGCAGCGCAAACGCCGCGGTCTTACCGGTACCAGTCTGAGCCAGGCCGACGACGTCGCGGCCGCTCATCAGAGTCGGGATAGTTGCAGCCTGAATTGGGGACGGAGTCTCAAACCCAACCTTGCGAACTGCATTGACAATGTCATCCGGCAGCTCAAGCTCATCGAAGCCGACGGTGTCGTCGCCGTTGTCGTCTTTGTTCTTTTCGGCCTTCTTCTCGGCCTTTTCCTTGACCTCAGCCTTTTCGGTCTTTTCCTCAGCGGCCTTCTCTTCGACCACCGGTGCTTCCTCGGCCACTACATCCTCGGCCTTCACAATTGCGTCCTCGCGGTTTTCGCGCTGATCCTCGCGGTTTTCCTCGACGCTGCCATTCATTTCATTATTAGCCATTTGGGGCTCTTCCTGGGCCTTTTCGCCCGCACACTCAATATTCAACAGTTGATTACTCACAGTTGGGTCGCACATACATGACCCGCCCAATTTACGTTCTTGTTTTTCAGTGCTCTCACGTCGGAATTGCGATGACATCGCTTCTCTTGCACATACTTCGAAAAATTGCGCCCAAACCCAATTCAGCTTTTACTTCCGAGGAGGGGCGCCCATCATGCACTATGCACTTTCAAGCGTTTCACCAGCGAATTTATACCGCTGCCAGATTCTCTGCGACATTGTCGTCAGGATTTCACACCGATTGCCCAGACTACGCCACCGTCGGTCAAAAAACCATTTCCTGTCCGCAAGGTCACGACACTAGACGGACGATTTCTTGGACGAGGCCCGGCGCTGGGGCCGTCGTCAAGCGAGCGCATTGCACCCACTTCGGGGTGCCTACTTTGTAATTTCCTAGGGTGAGCTGGCTAACATTTTCCCTACAAGTTTGTACACATATCAGCTATTTTCCGCCGTGGAACACCCACCGTTCGGCGGATTTTTGCAATTTCGCAACGCATAAGCCCAAGGTCGCTAGAGAATGTCCAGCTATAACAACGCACCAGAAACGCAGCCGTCTTCGCCCCGGCAGTCCCCGCTAAAACCACATTCTCCCGAGGAGATTTCTGGGAATGGCGAGCAGGAAAATAGGGCACCGTCGAAGCTCTCGGCGATGATTGAGGTTCTCGGATTTCCGGGCTTTATTTTGGCGGGTTCGGCGCTGGCATTCTTCTTCCCCGCCCCGTTTACTCCGCTGACGGACTACATCACATATTTCCTGATGATCATCATGTTCGCGATGGGCCTCACCCTGACCATTCCGGACTTTAAGCAGGTCGCTAAGCGCCCGTTGGCGATTCTTTTCGGCGTTATCGCGCAGTTTGTCATCATGCCGCTGCTAGCGATTGCCGTGGCGAAAGTCCTCGGCCTCAACCCGGCACTAGCCGTCGGTCTGCTCATGCTGGGCTCTGTCCCAGGCGGCACTTCGTCGAATGTCATCGCATACCTATCGCGCGGCGATGTCGCACTGTCTGTCGCTATGACCAGCGTGTCGACGCTAGTTTCGCCAATCATGACGCCATTTCTCATGCTCGTGCTTGCCGACGCGCACACGGAGGTCGACGGCCTCGGGATGGCATGGAGCCTCTGCCAGACAGTCCTCCTGCCTGTGATCGGTGGCCTGATCATTCGCTTTGTGGCCGACTCGTTTATTAATAAAATCCTCCCGATTCTGCCGTGGATTTCCATCCTCGGTATCGGCGGCGTGGTCTTCGGTGCCGTCGCCAAGAATGCGGAGAGCCTGGCGCACATTGGCCTCATTGTGTTTGTGGCTGTGATTATCCACAACGTGCTGGGCTACGTGCTCGGCTTCTTTGCAGGCCACTTGGTGGGGATGCCGACTGCGGGCAAGCGCACGGTGGCCGTGGAGGTCGGCACGCAATCCGCGGGTCTGTCCTCCGGTATGGCTGCGAAGTTCTTTACCCCGGAGGCCGCGCTTCCGGGCGCGGTGGCCGCGGTGGTGCACAACATCACTGGCGCTATCTATGTGGCTATTTGCCGAAAGCTCGATAAAGGCGAGGACGCTAGCGAATCCGCTTCTGCTTAAGCTGTTTTCGCTTTGGCTTCTTTTTCTCCGCTGTTCGACGAGTGGGCTGGTAGAGTCTCGCGCCCGAAGATCCAGCCCACCATTGCGACCAGCGAAATGACACCGCAAACAAAGAAACCGGCCTTGAATCCTGCGGCATCCACGATTGCGCCGACAATCAGCGGGCCGGAGATCGCTCCGAAGTCCTGAGCCATTTGGAAATTGGCGAGCACCTTTCCACCTTGGCGGTTGGCGCCGATGACGTCGGCAAGCACGGCCTGCTGCGATGGATTGATCATGCCAGCGCCGAAGCCGGCGAGGACTGAGAGAATCAGTAGCGGAATGGCGCCGCTGCTAAATCCGATTGCGCCAGTGAATACGCCATTGATAAACAGGCCTGTGATGAGCAGTGGACGACGGCCGATGCGGTCGGACAAACGACCGGAAAACTGCAGCGCCGTAACATTGCCGAGCGCGAAGGCCGTCAGCGCGAAACCAGCCGTTGCGGTAGCTGCTACTGCCCCATCACTGCCAGGCTCGTGGCTACCAAGATGGGAAAACGTCGCTGCCGCGAAGAGCGGAACAATTGCTACGCGCACGCCGAAGTTCGACCAGCCGTTAGCGAAAGCTCCGACTAGTGCGCTTCGATATGCCGAGTCGCGGATTGCCTCGGAGAACTTCAGTACAGGGGTCGTGCGCTTGGGCACTACGTGGCGAAGGTGCTCCGCACTCAGCGAGGTACCGACCACAATCGTTGCCACAATCAGCGCTCCACCATAAATGAAAAACGGCACTCGCATGCCCCATGCACCCATCGCAGCACCAATGATTGGACCAAAGACATTGCCCAGTAGGAAGGCTGTGCCATAGGCGGCCGAGCTCTTCCCTCGGATCTCCGGCGGTGAAATCCGCACAATCAGCCCCATTGCCGAGACCGTGAACATCGTCGAGCCGATGCCGCCGAGTGCACGAAACGCCAGCAGTTGCCAATATGTCTGCGCAACACCGACGAGCAAAGTGGAGAACGCAACGATACTGATTCCGGTCAGGTACGTGCGTCGATATCCGAGCTTCTCTACCAGTGAGCCCGATGCCGGCGCGAAGATTAGCCGAAAAATGGAGAACGAACTGACCACGAAGCTGGCCGCGAACACACCCACATCGAAGCTGCGTGCGTACTGCGGAAGAATCGGAGCAATCAGCCCGAAGCCCAGCGCGATGATGAACGCGGCGCTGACCAGAATCCAAATCTCTCGCGGGATCGGCTGTTTTGTCCGGTCTGATTCACTCGACTGAGGATCCGGAACTTGTGATTTGCTTCCCACCTCCGATGCGATAGCTGGCTGAGATTCGCACTTTGCTTTACGACGAAGCAGGTCGCGCGAACGGGAAGCTGACAAGGTAACGGTCCTTTCTAACTGACGAGCTGCGATATTTCAGAAGCAAATTGCTGCAAATACACATCAATCGAACACTTGATCGACCCTCTAAGGTTAGTGCATGACACCCCCGGATATCCTCACTCTAGATAAATCATCCAAGCTCGACACGATGAACCATTTGCCGCAATAAAAGACGCAATGCTAAGGTGTGGTAACCCCTGCATAGGCAAAGGATACTATAATGAAAAAAATTATCATCTCTGAGGCAGCTAACCAACTAAATGTATCTATCGATACTATTCGACGCTGGGAAAAGAAAGGACTTATCAAGGGCACCAGATCAAAGTCCGGTGCCCGAGAGTTCGATTTAGCTGAGATTAGGCGCCTCAAGAAAAAGATCGACGGCGGAGAATCCGATCATCAATACACGATCCTGAAATCCGAACCATCAAACTTCACTGCGATTGACCTTTTCGCCGGTGGCGGCGGAACAGCACTTGGCCTAGAAAATGCTGGTTTCCAGCACCTCCTAGTCAACGAGAAGGACAAGTGGGCTGTACAAACCCTCAAAAAAAACCGCCCAAATTGGAATGTCGTCCACGAAGACATTCACCAAGTTTCTTTGAACGAATTCAAAGAAAAAGTCGACCTGGTTGAAGGTGGTTTTCCGTGCCAAGCTTTTAGCTACGCTGGTAACAAACTCGGTTTCGCCGATACACGAGGCACTCTTTTTCACGAATTTGCTCGCATTGTTAACGAGGTTCGACCCAAAATTGCAATGGGCGAAAATGTGCGCGGCCTGCTAACTCATGATGGCGGAAAAACATTCAAGACGATGATCGCCATTCTCGATTCGATCGGATATCGAGTTGGCTACAAGCTGATGAGAGCTCAGTATCATGATGTTGCCCAAAAGCGTGAGCGCCTAATTTTGCTCGCCGTCAGAAAGGATTTGGACTATCCAATACTTTTTCCGATCGAGAAAGACTACACCGTCTCACTTCGTGAGGTCATTGGGGATCGACCAAAATCTGAAGGCATGACCTATAACGAGTGGAAATATTCCATTATGGAAAAAGTCCCCGAAGGCGGCTATTGGCGTGACCTGAATGATGAGGATCAGCGGGCTTATATGAAAGCTAGCTACTTTCATGGCGGTGGAAAGACAGGCATGGCGCGCCGACTCTCCTGGTCTGAACCATCGCTGACGCTTACATGCAATCCTGCCCAAAAACAGACCGAACGATGCCATCCGGACGAGACACGCCCCCTCAATGTGCGAGAATACGCACGCATTCAATCTTTCCCCGATAGTTGGGAGTTCGCTGGAAGCATGTCACAGCAGTACAAACAAATCGGAAACGCAGTTCCAACAAATCTTGCTTATCATGTTGGGACTGGGATCCGAGCAATGCTCGAAGGTGAAGTACCAGAAGGGTATGAAATCATCGAACCAGTCGATATCGAGTCACTCGGGATTGAGTCTCTCAATATCGACTTCAGAGAACAGGCTCTATTTTAGAAGCGCGGATTTCTTTGGCAACGCCTTGGCCAAGGCTTGCTCCACAACACTCTCCGTTAAGGCGGTAGTCAGACCAGCACGGTCAGGATCAATCTTTTTCGCAACTTCATCGAATACCGTCGGCAGCAATTTAAACAAATCATCGATTGCATTCGGATCTCCTGTAACGAGATGATAAGCAGATCGACCATCGATGACGCGAACACTTTCATGCGTCTCATTCCCAGTCACTTTCCACAGCTTGTCGTACGCAACTGGTTTTTCGGGAATAATTTGTACGAGGTAACTCACATACTCCCTATATCCCCCCTTAACGGCAACTACATCTTTAAGCTTGTTGAATACTTTTGGTTGGTCACTCCCCTTAATTGTGTTGTACCTCATCTTGACTTCAGCAATAACCTTTCGACCACCAGCCAAAGCAACGGGCGCCTCAGACTCAATGTCAAGTACCCCACCATTTGTTCCTAACCCGCGCCAGCCGGTAGCGGAGCCTAATACATCTTGATGGAAGAGCCCGATACTATTCTGGAGCGTCTTGATCTGTCCCTGCATAGCAAGCATTTCCCGAACAGAATCGATATCTTGATCAAGGAATGTGGCTAATGCAAGCACAAGCGTCGGATCATTTACGGAATTCTTCTTTACTGAAATATTTTTAATGAACTTACTGAATCGCTTCTCGGCAATTGTTAGTAGCTGGTCGTATGAAATCCACGACAGATCCTGGGGTTGCACAGTGTTTGACATATCCGAATCATAGCCCGCTAAATAGTTTTGAACAATGTTTTATAGACTTCCGATTAAACGTCTTAGTCAAGAAAGTTCTATCTTTATAAATAACCCCCCTACCCCGCCACCATGGCGGAATAGGGGGTTAAACGGAGCGTCGTAAAGCGAACGCCCTATCTACGAGACTGCGGTGACCTGATTAGAACAGGCTCGGCAGACCTGCCTGCGAGGAGAGGTTGCTGGCTGCCCGTGTTGCCTGAGCAGTCGAGTCCGACAGCTGCGGGGACGACAGCTCCGGAATGGGAAGCTCCGGGAGAGCTGGGCTCTCCGAGATGATGTCAGCAATCTCCGGTGGGACCTCGACGCCCTCTGGGAGCAGCTCGCCAATCGGACCCAGATCCGGCTCTTCCTGCGGGACGTGCTGCTTGGTGTACTGGACGTCCTCGTCAATCGTGCGGAACTCAGACTGCGGTTCGGTGGAGGTCTCTACCTTGAAGCGCTCGTTGACCTGGCCGTCCGGGATGTCGTACTGCTCTTCAAGAGCAACGTCAATCGGCTGGAAGCGGCTCAGCGGGCCAATACCCATGGAGTTAACGCCAATGGCCTCACGAGTCTCCGGGTTGTAAGCGTTTCCGCCCGAATCGCCGTGGTCAATCGGAGCAATGGCCCAGACACCGTTACGGACACGGAAGACCTGGAAGCCGCAACCGCGGCCCGTTCGGGAACCGTCAGTGCACACGGGCTCACCGAAGTTGTCAACGGAAATCTCCATCGGGTCGAGAGTGCGCTTGTCCTCGATACCGACGATCTGAACCGGCTCGCCGTGGACGTTGCCGAACTCATCAACAGAGTGGGACATAGAGGTGGTCTTGATGTCGTCCTGAACCTCAATGATGCCGTAGTCACCGCTATTGAAGAGGTCGTTGAAGAACTCCGGCATAGTGGTGTTTTCGTCGAAGTCACCCTCTTCCGGCATGACATCGGTGCCCATGTAGTCCTTGTTGACCAGCTTGTCGCCATCCTTGGTTGGGATGAAGAACTGGCCGGTGACCTCTTCGCCGGTTTCAGTATCCTTCGCCACAACACAGTGGCCGGCAGTCATGATGACACGATGCGAAACGCCATTCTGATCCACAACGGTGCCAGGAACTCCCAGAGAGCACATCGGGGACTGAACATGACGTCCATCGATGTTCTTGCTGCTCGGGAACGGCATTCGCAACGGCGAGCCCGGGCCGATGACAACATCCGAGTTTGCCGGTGCAGCCTCAGCTACCGCGATTCCGGGCACAAAGCCACCTGCAGCTACCGACAGTGCAGCCGTAAGTGTGGCGACCTTCTTCGAACTGACCATAGTGTGCGCTACTCCATTTCTGTACAGAAAACTTGTCCCTCTCAGTGTATTAGGGACACCTTTACAAAGCTCTCCAAAAATGGAACCTAGGGTGAAATTCTCAGTCGAGGAACCGTTCAATCGCCTTCACGGCACGCGCATTACGCATCAAAAAGTTTGTTCAACAGCAATGCAAGAGCCAGAACCATCCGCCTTGGATGATTCTGGCTCTCTTAACGGTTCGGGGGTGATTTTTGTCAGATTCTCAGACTGGTGCTAGCCCTCAAAGCTTGGAAGCTGAATTTCTGCCAACTGAGGCAGCTCAAACGGCTGTGACGATTGTGGCAATTGGGGCGATTGTGGCAGCTCAGGCAGTTGCGGCGACTGCGGCAACTGGTCCACAAGATCAGTTAACTGCGGTACAGAACCTTCCTGAGAACCCTGCGAATTCTGCGTCCGGGCGTACTCCTGATCCGCCGCCATATCCTCGTTGAGGGTGCGATAGGTGGAGTCGCGCTGAGCCGTGGAATCCGATACCTCGAAGTGGTCGTTTACTTGACCGTCGGGAATGCCGTAGGCCTCCTGGATGGCAATATCCGCGGGCATCACACGCGAGACCGGACCGAAGGTCATCGAATTCACGCCAATAACTTCATTTGTGGTCGGATCGTAGGCATTTCCGCCCGAGTCACCGTGGTCAACGCCGATACCAACCGTCCAAATGCCGTTTCGAGCCCGGAATACCTGATAGCCACAGGCACGTCCGGTACGCATGCCGTCCTTACAGATAGGTTTGCCAAAATTATCGAAGGAGACCTCGCCACGCGGCAGATCTTCATTGTCTTGAATGCCAGTCATCGCTACAGGCTCCCCGTAGCTCTGACCATTTTCATCGATGGAGTAACTTGCGCCGGTAGTTTCTACGTCTGGATCAAGGTTGATTACTCCATAGTCTGCACCATTAAAGGCCGCCGGCAACGACTCCAGTCCGGCATCTTCCTGCGGCACTTCCCAACGGTGAGCACCTGTCGTACCAATGCGCTTATCGCCTTCGGTGGTTGGCACATACACCTCACCGGTAACGATTGGCAGACCCACATCCGGAGCATCATTCACACAGTGCCCTGCGGTCAACATGACCCGATGCTTTTCCCCATTGCGGTCCGTCACCGCTCCCGGAACACCCGCCGAACACATCGGCGAGTTGACATTTCGGTGCCCATCCCACGGGCTTCCCTCCATGGGAGTTCGAATCGGGTCACCCGGACCAACCACGACAGCATGTGCCGCGACCGGGGCTGCTAAGGACAAAAGTGCTGCGAAAGCCGATACCGCCATTCGACTTCTTGCGTGCTTCATTGAGACGAATCTTTCAAATGTTTAGTTTTTCTTTAGGGCCACCACTCACACTAATCCACCACCCCACCCCAGAAATAGCGTTTTCTCAGACTCTTGGGCTTTTACAAAAGTCGTTATCGAATCGTTTCCACAACCTCACGTGTCCCTGCAATAACACCAGACACCTAGCCAATTGACTACCCCCACTTAGGTTACCCATTGATGCTAAACATATCTCGAACATTAGTTCTATATGTTCGAAAATGTGAGTCCGGGGTGTTCGATAACTTGTGAACCATGAACACAGCAGACGAGTTTCCCATTCATCGCCGCCTAGCTCTTCCCCCACTATCCGCTACCTACCGTGCAGAATGTTTCGAAGACCTCGACCTCATCCGCACAATCCTCTGCCACCCCACCATCGGCCGTAGGCATTCGCCCGGCGCGCTAGATCACACCTTCTCGCTTCCCGACGGGCCTGTGGTCACCGTCCGCGCGTCACGGATAGCGCTTCCTCGCGCACTGGTCTCCCAGCTTGCCGACGTGCACGCGGAATACTTCATCCTGAAGGATGAGCCCATGTTCATGTACTCCGTTTCCGTCAAGGTGGAATCCTCATCGGAGGTAGTCCTCCGCGGAATTGGCGGTTCGAATCGGACGCGGGAAGAAAACCGCCGACGTACTCGGGCTGTGGCTGAGGCACTCCATCGTGCGCAGGACTGCAGCAAGATACACGAAAACGGCACTGACCTCGCACTCCCCGGGCGCCGTTATAGCTGGATTGGCACCAGGGACGCGCGGCCACTGCCGTGTCCTAACGAGCTCTTTTCTTCTCGCCCATCAGCGGCTTAGCACTGGTCACAGTGCTGCCACAGTACGGCTACTCGCTGTCGTCGCCTTCTTCGTCGTCCTCGTCGTCATAGTCGCCATCGCCATAGAGGTCATCATCGTCGTCATCGTCATCATCTTCCCCGTCCAAGGAGGCAACGTGATCAGAGTAGATATACTCCGCGTACCCGTCATCGACGGGTGCCAGCTGATCTTCCCATTCCTCTGCGCGGTCTACCACGAGCGCAAGGACATCCATCAGCTTGTCAAAGTCCTTGAAGGTGCCCAGCGTCAGAACCTCATTGCGCAAGGTCTGGATGTCAGAGTAGAGGTCAGCGAACATCTTGCGACGGTCATCATCGGTGAGAACCGTTTCGGTGTCCGAGTCCCAGAACTCTGCGATGGCCTGGTCGACAATGTCGTCCAAGTTCGCGTCCTGAGAGATGAAGCGGACGTGTGCGCTGGGCTCGTTGTTGTGGGCAGTTACCAAAACCTGGACCAACGAGGAGGTACCAACTTCGGAGGTGACCAAGGTTGCCTCTTCGGGGTCCTGTTCAAACTCCAGGTCAGCAATGCGGTCATCATCACCATCGAGCAGAGTGCGCAGCAGGCCAACAACCTGGTCAGTAGCTACATGGTGGGCGACTGCCGCGACGGCGTCTTCGACGGAGAATACAGCGGAGACCAGAACAGCTTCGAACTCATCGTCCTCATCATCCACATCGGCAGCGGCTACGTAAACTTCGGCAGCCGGGATGTCCTCATCAATGGTGACGAACTGAACCTCCAGGTCAGAGGTAATGGGAACGAAGAGGGTGTCATCGTTGACACGGCTTTCAATGCCCTCGCGGTCCAGTGCCGCAGCAATCTGCTCGAAAAAGCTCATGGGTGGAATCCTCCCTTGAAAGATAATTGGCCTCTACCCGCAGCCAATCGTAGCGACAAACGCGCAATCATGGGGTGGCTCATGCCCCCGGCAATTGCTGCGAAAGATCGCGCCGGCAGCGTGCGTGCTGCTGCAAAGCCGCCAACGCGGTCGGTTGAGGAGCAGGCCGCCAGCTGTCGATTCTCGAAAACAGAGCGCTCAGTAGCGTGCCCAGAGTTGATGGCGTTCCTCACGAGAACGTTTTGGACAGGAGACACACAGATCGGCATCTGGGCTGTGATAAATCATGCAGCAAGTAGCTCTCTCCAGGTGAGTAACTACATCGAAGTCCGGTTCTTCTCCCGCCTCAGCAGCAGCTTCATCCCAGGGGAGCACCTCGCCTCCGCAGGAATCCATGAAACGAGGAAGAGGAACCCGATGTACTCTCTGTATTCCCTCAACGACATGTTTGCCAATAAGCGCTCCACGCCAGGGCTCCATCAGCTCATTACCGGCGGATATTGCGGCGTTAGCTACGGCATCGGCAGCCACGGCCCAAAGAGGGGCAGGCTTGATTTCCCCGACTTCTCCAACAACCTGAGCCAACGGCTCCAAGAAATGAGCCAGTGCTTCGCCGGAATCCTTCAGCTCATCCACATCCTCAGCGGAGATGCTTTCAAACTGTTGAGCTTGGAACCCAACCCAATAGTCATCTCGAAGAAATGTGAGCCAAGAAGACCACTGCCACACTGGAACTCGATCGGACACCAACACGCATGCCAGCGATGGCCCTACCAATGCTCCGCACATGGACCACCACCACAACTGGGCCTGGAAACGGGTATCCACCTCAACCTCGGGCATGGGAAACAGCTTTCTCCCAGCCTCAATTCCGGCGGCTACAGCTTCGGTAGAAAGGTGCCACTCCGCAGCGCCGTCGTGAGGCGTGACATCTGCGGAAAACCGAGGAAAGTCCGCCAAAAGCTGGGAGTACTCGGGAGGCAATGCGGCACCCCGCGTGACATCGTTCACCAGTCTCATCCTTCTATCGACTGTGTTAATCGCCGTACACCTGTCTATTTTTCCACCGACTACGGAATTTCCCCACAGCTCAGTAGTGTTTATATGGGCATATGGCTCTCAACGGACCCGTTTAGGAGGTCTACTACTTTGTTCCAAAAGACGAAGAAGGATTCAACTCGCACAGTAACTGATGCGGTGAACTCAACCCCCGAAGCGATCGAACGTGATGCCGGAAAACTGGGAACCCTTCTTATCCAAACCCTGGATAAGACCATGAGCTGGCAGTCGTCTGCCATCACCGGGTACGTCAGTTCCCTGCACAAGCGCAAAAAAGATGAAACTCCGGCGCAGGTACAAGAACGTATTGATTCCCACTACCTCAACCTGGTCACCGGCACCGGTGGTGCCGCCGGCGGCAGTGCGGTTCTTCCCGGCGTCGGCATGATTACGGGCTTGGCTGCGGTTACCGGTGAATCGCTGCTGTTCCTGGAAGCATCAGCCTGGTACACACTGGCCTCAGCAACCCTGCGCAATATTGACATCACCGATCCGCAACGCCGTCGCACGCTGATTCTTGCGGCCATGAGTGGTTCTGAGGGGACAGCTATTATGGCCTCTCTGCTTGGCGAGGAATCGCTGCGGAAGCAGACCAAAACTTCCGTAAATTCTCTACTGCCACGGCTTGGCGTTCCGCAGCTGGGTGCAGCAAACCGCCTGCTGATTCGCGAGGCACGCAAGCGCTTGATGAAGAACGCTCGCCTGGCCATCATCGGTAAGATTTTGCCATTTGGAATTGGCGCCGTGGTTGGGGCCTCCGCCAACCGCAAGCTCGGTGGCATTCTTATCAGCTCCACTCGCGCATCTCTGGGCCCGCTTCCCCAGGATTGGTCGGGCTTTGAACGAAAGCTACCGGCTAAATCCAACACCTCTGAGGACTCGAAGAAGGACTCAAAGTCATCGAGGTTCTCTATTCCCTCGGCGCTGAAGTGGCCGAAGAAAAAGAAGAATAAGTAGTTCCTCTTACCCCGATTACCCTTCAGCGACTTACCCTTCAGCGACGTTTTTCAATGGAAGAGCGGTACCCACCATGGCCCAGAGCAAACCCCTCAGAACCTCTCCCATGAAGTTCTTGTGGAAACAGTCTCTTCACAGGCCACTACCGCTCTATGGTGTCGTTGTCGCAGCGCTAATCGTTGTCGGGCTGGAGTCCGTACTTCCACTTCTCACTAGAGATGCCATTGATGTGGCAACGGGCACTTCCGATGGCGGTGTCCCCGCACGCCTACTGCCTTCCCTAACTCCCCTGCAGGCAGTCATTTCTGTATTTCTGACCATCGCGTTAGTACGCTTCGTCGCCCAGATGGGGCGCAGATTCTTCTCCGGCAAACTCTCCATTGATGTTCAGCACGACCTGCGACTAAAGATCCTTCGCTCCCTACAAAACCTCGATGGTCCAGCACAAGACCGAGTCAACACCGGCCAGGTTGTGTCACGGTCAATTTCTGACCTCCAGGCAGTGTCCGGACTACTGGCGATGTTGCCGTTGACGCTGGGATCCGTCGTCAAGCTGTTCATCACAATCGGCATCATGCTCGCCCTCTCGCTGCCCCTGACACTGGTCGGCCTCGCCGTGGTGCCAGCGATTGTCTACATTGCAGTGAATTCGCGTGACAAACTCCATGCCGCAACCTGGGCTGCCCAACAGCAAGCAGGCGAGATCGCCGGACAAGTCGAGGAAACCGTTTCCGGCATCCGCGTTGTCAAGGCGTTTGCGCAGGGTGACAACGAAGTTGCGAAGATGGAGCGTAACTCGTCGCTGCTCTACTCCCTCCGCCTGCGAGCGGCAAAACTCAGCGCTCGATTCCAACCGGCGCTACAGTCGTTGCCGCAACTGTCCCTCGTCGGAAATATCGCGGTCGGTGGCTGGCTCGCGATTAACGGACACATCACCCTAGGCACGTTCGTAGCTTTTGCCACGTATCTCACCAGCCTGACTGCCCTGTCGCGTCTGGTCTCCAACATGGTCATCTCGATACATCTGACGTCGGCAAGCATCGACCGCATTTCCGATGTCATCGACGCCCGACCAGACAACCCCGAACCCACCGACACGCTTCCTCTCCCCGACGGCCCCGTTGGCATCAGCTTCAACCACGTCACCCACAGCCGTGGCGGACGCACGCTTATCGACGATGTCTCATTCTCCGTCGCGCCAGGGGCGACCTTAGCGTTGATTGGCCCACCGGGGTCCGGAAAGACTATCGCCACGGAGTTACTCGGCCGTCACTATCTGCCGGATTCGGGAACTATCACTATCGATGCGCCCAGCCACGGCACATTCACAGATACCGCGCGCATTCTCTCCAGCGACGTATATGACGCTATTACTGTCGTTCCGGACACTCCTTATCTATTTGCGGGCACGTTGCGTGAGAACATCGCATTCGCCAATCCCGCGGCGTCCCAGGAAGAGATTATCGCCGCAGCGACCGCCGCCCAGGTCAACTTCGTCGACGACCTGCCTCAGGGGTGGGACACAGCCATCGGCGAGCGCGGGCATAATCTCTCCGGCGGACAAGCTCAACGTGTGGCATTAGCACGGGCATTCCTCGCCCGCCCTCGAGTTTTGGTTCTCGATGACGCGACCTCAGCAATCGATGCTGCAACTGAGTTGGAAATCTTCAACGCGCTGACCTCACAGCTGGCGGATACGACTATCGTCATCGTGGCGCATCGATCTTCCACTCTCGAGCAGGCGGACCACATCGCCATTTTCGAAGACGGTGCCATCACCGGCATTGGAACCAAAGCCGAACTGATTACTTCTCATCCGCGCTTCACCGAGCTGATGGACATCGACCAGAACGCCTACCCCGAAATCGAAAACCTCGTTCTCGACCCCATTGGCAGTGAGGACCCCAGCCCCGAGGAACTCTGGCCCGACGAAACCGCGCCAACCTCCGACAACTCCACGCCAGACACCGCTGCGCGGCTTCCCGGAGGTGCCACTTCTCAAATGAGCCGCGGGGTTGGCCGAGCCGGAGGAGGTCCAGGCGGTCCAGGTGGACCCGGTGGCCCCGGTGGCCGCGGCGGCGGTCGTGGTGGCATGGGGGCGGCTCTCGCCAATGCGCCTGCGACGCCGGAGCTACTCGAGCGCGTGCGAAACCTCCCACCCGCTACCGAAAAACCGCGTGTGCCCGCTGCGGCACTCGACAACTCCGAGCTTTTTTCTCTGCGCCGGTTGCTGTCCTATGTCCGTGGCCTATTTATAAGTGTCATTGCGCTGCTCGCCCTCATTGCCGTCGCCGATCTGGCGTTCCCCATGCTCGTGCGCTACGCCATTGACCACGGCATCAGTGAGCACAATGAGGCCGTGCTGTGGGCCTGCGCCGCAGGTGGCTTGGCGACGGTCCTCATCAGTTGGCTTGCCGTAGCCACAAATGCTGTTATTACTGCGCGCACTGGTGAGCGGCTGCTCTATGCCCTGCGTGTGCGTTGCTACCGTCACCTGCAGTCGCTTGGCATTAACTACTTCGAGGCCAATCGCTCGGGCGCCATCATGACGAGGATGACAACCGACATCGATGCGCTCTCCTCTTTCCTGCAAACGGGACTGGCAGAAGGGGCAATCGCCGCGTTTACTCTGCTCGGTGTCACAGCGCTGTTGCTTGCCACACAGGTGTCACTCGCCGCAGTGGCGTTGGCATCGCTTCCCATCATTGTGGTGGCCACCCTGGTATTCCGCCGAATCTCCTCGCGCCTATACAAGTTTGCACGCGAGCAGCTCTCCTTGGTCAACGCTGATTTTCAGGAGACCATTGGTGGGCTTCGCGAGATTCAGATGTACCACCGCGTCGCCGATATCGAATCTTCCTTTGCCGAGGAATCCGATAAGTACCGCGCAATTCGTCAGCGAGCGCAGCTGGCCGTGGCTCTATTCTTCCCCGGCATCAACTTCGTCTCTGAGTTGGCAACAGCCGCGGTATTGGCTGTCGGTGCCCAACAGGTTGCTTCGGGAACCACGACGCCCGGCGTACTCGTCGCCTTCACGCTGTACCTAGGAATGCTCTTTGGCCCGATTCAGCAGCTGTCCCATGTTTTCGACGGCTACCAGCAGGCGAAGGTCGGCCTCAATCGCATTGATGACCTCCTACAGACCGCCCCCATGCCAGATCACGGCACTACTGACGGCGCGTCCCGCGCAGCTGCTGGCGACCTGCGCTTAGACAAGGTAACTTTCTCCTACTCCGCCGCCGACTCTGAGCACGAACGCCCGCAGGTTCTCGATGCTCTCGATTTGCAGATTCCTGCCGGAGAAACAGTCGCAATTGTCGGATCCACGGGCGCCGGAAAATCAACAATCATTAAGTTGTTTGCTCGGTTCTACGATCCAGTTGACGGTGTGGTGCGAGCCTCCGAAACTGACATCCGCGACTTCCCTCTTAACGATTGGCGACGCACCCTCGGCTATGTCCCCCAAGAATCACACCTGTTTTCGGGGACAGTAGCAACAAATATTTCCTACGGTCTACCGGACAGCAGTCATGCTGAAATTCAGCAGGCCGCGAAAAACGTCGGTGCCCTCAGCACCATTGCCAGCCTGCCCGGTGGCTTCCACCACCCCGTCGGCCCAGATGGCCGAGGGCTCTCCTCCGGACAGCGTCAGCTCATCGCACTCGCTCGTGCCGAAATGATGCGTCCTGAACTGCTGCTTCTCGACGAAGCCACCGCGACACTCGACCCTGCAACAGAGTCGGCAATCCTTGAAGCCACTGACCGTGCGTCGCGTCAACGCTCGGCAATTATTGTGGCCCACCGCCTGGCTACAGCGGCTCGGGCCAACCGGATTTTGGTACTTGACCACGGGCGTATTGTCGAGGACGGCTCCCATGACGAGCTCCTAGCGGCGGGTGGCCAATACGCAGAGCTTTGGAGCAAGTACCATATGGGGAGCGCGACGGTGTAGTAATTCAGAATTTTCGTTATCCTTGAATGACACTTTGACACTTGCGCTAATTAGAATAAACGTGAGTTAGTAAAACTAAGACGAAAAGAGGCGAGTACCTGCCGTGAGCAGCGACATGAGCTTCGGCCAGAACGAATGGCTGGTCGACGAGATGTACCAGCAATTCCAGAAGGATCCACAATCTGTGGGTCAGGAATGGCGCGAATTCTTCGCAACCCACACCCCGTCCCAAAAGGGCGAGGACCTTTCCAATATGGCAAAGCCAGCAGCAGCCACGAAGGAGGAAGCTAAGGCAACCGGACGTCGTGAATCCAAGGGGGTCGAACCAACTAAGACCCCGAACAAGCCGGCGTCCCCGAAGCCAAAGAAGTCCCCAATGGATGCAGCAGCCAAGGTTTCGGCTGTTGAATCCGGCGAGGAGCCTCTGAAGGGCGTCGCACGGGCTATCGCTAAGAACATGGATGTCTCCCTGGAGATGCCGACCGCTACGTCGGTTCGCGATATGCCGGCACGTCTGATGTTTGAAAACCGCACCCTGGTTAACAATCATCTGGCACGCGCCCGCGGTGGCAAGATTTCCTTCACCCACATCATTGGTTACGCCATGGTGAAGGCTGTCATGCTCCACCCGGACATGAACAACAACTACAAGGTGGTTGACGGCAAGCCAGTTCTGGTTACCCCGGAGCACATTAACCTCGGCCTGGCTATTGATATGCCAGCTAAGGACGGCTCTCGCTCGCTCGTAGTTGCCGCTATCCGCGAGTGTGAGACCCTGACCTTCAAGCAGTTCGTCGACGCCTACGAGGACATCGTCGTTCGTGCTCGCCACGGCAAGCTGACCGGTAAGGACTTCCAGGGTGTCACCATTTCCCTGACCAACCCGGGCGGCATCGGTACCCGCCACTCCGTCCCGCGCCTGACCAAGGGCCAGGGCGCGATTATCGGTGTCGGTTCCATGGATTACCCGGCTGAGTTCGCTGGTGCTTCCGCTGACCGTCTGGCAGAGATGGGCATCGGCAAGCTGGTGACCATCACCTCTACTTACGATCACCGCATTATCCAGGGTGCAGAGTCCGGTGAGTTCCTGCGCACGATGAGCAACCTGCTCGTCGACGACAAGTTCTGGGACCACATCTTCCAGACCATGCGCGTCCCCTACACCCCAATCCGTTGGGCACAGGATCTGCCGAACACGGGTATCGACAAGAACACCCGCGTTATGCGTCTGATTGAGGCCTACCGCTCCCGCGGTCACTTGCTGGCTGATATCGACCCGCTGCGTTCTGACCAGCCGAATGATTCCGCTCCGAACCACGCTGACCTCGATATTGAGGAGCACGGTCTGACCCTGTGGGATCTGGACCGTACCTTCAACGTCGGTGGTTTCGGCGGCAAGGAGACGATGACGCTGCGCGAGGTTCTCTCGCGCCTGCAGAACGCATACTGCCTCAAGGTCGGTTCCGAGTACGCTCACATCCTCGACCGCGAAGAGCGCGAGTGGCTGGAAGAGCGCATTGAGGGCGGCCAGCCAAAGCCGTCCCACGCTGAGCAGAAGTACATCCTGCAGAAGCTGAACGCCGCTGAGGCATTCGAGAACTTCCTGCAGACCAAGTACGTCGGCCAGAAGCGCTTCTCCCTTGAGGGCGCAGAGTCGCTGATTCCGCTGATGGACTCCGCCATTGACACCGCTGCTGGCGCTGGCCTGGATGAGGTCGTCATCGGTATGCCACACCGCGGTCGACTGAATGTGCTCGCAAACATCGTCGGCAAGCCACTGCGCCAGATCTTCACCGAGTTCGAAGGCAACATCGACCCGGCACAGGTCGGCGGTTCTGGTGACGTCAAGTACCACCTGGGTACTACTGGCCGTCACATCCAGATGTTCGGCGAGGGCGAGATTGACGTCACCCTGACTGCGAACCCGTCCCACCTCGAGGCCGTCAACCCGGTCGTTGAGGGTCTTGCTCGTGCACGCCAGGACAAGATCAACAAGGGCGAAGAGGGCTACTCCGTCATGCCGCTGCTGCTGCACGGTGACGCATCCTTCGCCGGCCTGGGCATTGTCCAGGAGACCCTGAACCTCATGTCCCTGCGTGGTTACAAGGTCGGCGGTACCGTCCACATCGTGGTGAACAATCAGATTGGCTTCACCACTTCGCCGGACTCCGGTCGTTCCTCCTACTACGCAACCGACATCGCCAAGGCATACGGCTGCCCGGTCTTCCACGTCAACGGTGACGACCCGGAGGCTGTCGTCTGGGTCGGCCAGCTGGCTGTTGAGTACCGTAACCGCTACGGCAAGGACGTCTTCATCGACCTGGTCTGCTACCGCAAGCGCGGCCACAACGAGGCCGATGACCCGTCCATGACTCAGCCGCTGATGTACAAGATCATCGACGAGAAGGAAAGCGTTCGTGCTCAGTACACCGAGGACCTCATCGGTCGCGGTGACATTTCCGAGGAAGAGTACGAAGCAGTACGCCGAGACTTCCATGACCAGATGGAAGCGGTCTTCAACGAGGTTCGCGCAGCTCAGGACGCAAAGCCGGGCGAGCAGACCGGTATCGCCGGTTCTCAGCCGCTGCCGCACGGTCTCAAGACCGGCATCGACAAGGCTGAAATCGTCGAGATTGGTCAGTCTTACGTCAACCTCCCTGAGGGCTTCAAGATTCACCCGCGTGTTGCGCCGGTCGCTAAGAAGCGCGCGGAGATGACTCAGGAAGGTGGCATCGACTGGGGTATGGCCGAGCTGCTGGCAATCGGCTCCTTCACCGGTGCTGGCATCGACGTCCGCTTCGCAGGTGAGGATGTCCGCCGCGGTACCTTTACCTCTCGCCACGCAGTTCTGATTGACTCCGAGGACGGTTCGGAATACAACCCGATCGACGCCTACGGTAAGTCCAAGAACGGTGGTCGCTTCATGATTTACAACTCGGCTCTGACCGAGTACGCAGGCATGGGCTTCGAGTACGGCTACACCCTGGGTAACCCGGACGCAGCAGTGTTCTGGGAAGCACAGTTCGGTGACTTCGCCAACGGCGCTCAGACCACCATTGACCAGTACGTTTCCTCCGGCGAGGCCAAGTGGGGTCAGACCTCCAAGCTGATCCTGCTGCTGCCGCACGGCTACGAGGGCATGGGCCCGGACCACTCTTCGGCACGTATCGAGCGCTTCCTGCAGCTCGCAGCCGAGGGCTCCTACACCGTTGCTCAGCCGTCCGAGCCGGCTAACTACTTCCACCTGCTGCGTCGCCACGTCCTGTCCGACCTGCACCGTCCGCTGGTTGTGTTCTCGCCGAAGTCAATGCTGCGCAACAAGATGGCAGCGTCTGCTGTCGAGGACTTCACCAACCCGAACAAGTTCCGCTCGGTCATCGATGACCCGAACTTCGAGTCCAAGGACAAGTCCGGCATCAAGACCCTGCTGCTCTGCTCCGGCAAGATCTACTGGGAGCTGGAGAAGAAGCGCAAGAAGGACAAGCGCGACGATCTTGCAATCGCTCGCCTGGAGATGCTGCACCCGCTGCCGCACAACCGCCTCCGCGACATCTTCGAGTCCTACCCGGATCTTGAGGAAGTCCGCTGGGTTCAGGATGAGCCGGCTAACCAGGGTCCATGGCCGTTCCTGGCACTGAACCTCCCAGAGGTTCTGCCGGATATGCCGAAGCTGACCCGCGTTTCCCGCCGTGCACAGTCCTCCACCGCAACTGGTGTGGCTAAGGTACACCAGATTGAGGAGAAGGCTCTGCTGGAAGAGGCTCTCAAGTAGGTCTCATTGACTGGTCTTCACCAGTTAGCGTGTGAACGCTAAGGGGCTCCAACCGTTCGGTTGGAGCCCCTTTCCTGTTGCTTGGGCGATCGTTGCCAGGCATCAAGGGCGAATAGTCAAAAAGCGTGTCCGGTCGGCGTGCCACCGGGTCGGCACCATTTACTACTTAGTCCTCAATGCGAGTTACTGACTACGTTTATGACAAAAATTGCCCGAAAACTGGATTGAAAGTGTCATAAACTCGCACAGTTTCACATTTGCAGCCCGCATTCATGGGTTATTCAACAAACTTGGCGGCAGCCAACAGCAGATACGCGTCAGATACCGCCACAACTAGCCCCCGCCGCCCCGACTACGCCTTGTCCAGCCACTCCTGAGCGACCAACTCAGGGCTGGCGCCACCAGCCACAGCCCGGGTCATCAGCTTCAAGTCCTCAGTGCTCAGCGAACCCGCAATCTCATTGAGCACGCGGACTCGATCATCTCGGTCCAACGCTGGCTTGACGTAGAAAGGCACAAGCCATTGCGGCAAGTCAGCCCCAGCATTGTCAGCTGACACATCCGCGCAGCCCTGTGCCATGCCCGCGTCGGTGGCCATAACTTCACCCGGCAGCGACCGCGAAAATGCGTCGTACACACGGTCGCGCCACTCGCCGCTGAACTGCTTGTCCGGGGTGGAGTCGTCCGCGTATTCCTCCGCCAGTGAAGCCGCCGACGCAGGGTCGCTCAGGCCGAGTAGCTCACCTGTGCATCCGAAGGAGACCAGGACCGCTTCATTGCGTACGGCCCGCAACCGGTCGTCAGCATCGCGAATGCCGACGACCTCCGCTTGCCGCCCTATCCTCTCAAAGCTCTGCGCATACACGTACGCAAGAGCTGCTTGCTCAGGGTTGCGTAGGTCTGCCCCGACAGTCACCACCGCCTCCTGCTCGGGAGGAACGGGCATCTGCGGATCCAAATCAGAACATGCGGCAAGACCGAACCCCGTCGCCCCAGTGACCAATGCCAGGGCGGTAAAAGTGCACGCAGTAGCCGTGGAGCTACCCTTGCACCCCATTGAGCGGATGCGAAAGTGGAACCCGGCGTTCGCACGTCTAAAATCAATCATCGACACCAGCGTAACCTACGAACGGATTGTGAGGTCACCCAGAATGGGCGAAGAGAAAAGCCGCAACATCAGCGCTTCGGCGAAGGCTCGCAATCCGCGAACTAGCTCGGCCAGTCAAAGCCAAAAACCGTCGGCCACAGGAAAACCCGGTAAAACCACTCGGGCGACGAATGCGGCTAAATCCGCAGCGAAGTCGGCTGTCTCGAAGGTGACGCGCACCAACGGCTCGTCGTCAAGCACAGGAACAGGACAGTCGAGGGCGGTGCGCGATGCCCTGCGCGATTGCGGCGTCTACATCGGCGGCAAGCGGTTGCCGGGCACCTACGACCACTTCTCCGGGCTGTCCGAGGTACGGAATTTTGGCGAGGGCTTCACGTGGCTGTCGTTGTCGCGCCCCAACGCGACACAGATGGATGCCATCGCTGAGCTTTACGGGCTGGATGAGCTGACGGTGGAGGACGCACTGACTAACCGCCAGCGCCCCAAGATTGAGATCCACGATGATCACGTTGTTTTTGTTATTCGCTCGATTCACTACTCCCCGGAAGGTCTCGCGGATGACGAAAATGAGATTATTCGCTCCGGCCAGCTGATGATTGTTATCGGCCCGGAGTACGTCATCACCATTCGCATGGGCATGCCTAGCTCGGATATGCAGCGCATTAGCGCACGCGTGGAGAACACCACCGACGCCATCGACTACGGCCCCGCGGGCGTGCTGTGGGCACTGACGGACAACCTCGTCGATGCGTACCTGCGCATCGCTATGCAGCTGGAAGATCGCGTGGAGATCATGGAAGACGAAGTCTTCGAGCCGAACTTGGATTCGGATATTGAGGACATTTACATCCTCAAACGAGAGATTCTGGAAATGCGCCACGCGATCGATCCGCTGACACCGGCACTGCGCTCCCTGATGAATCTGCGGGAAGACATCATGCCTAAGGACGTCAGCCGTTATCTTTCCGATGTTCTCGACCACCAGCTCGCCGCCGCGGACCTCGTCTCCGGACTCGACGAACGACTCTCCGCCCTCATCGACGCCGCCGCCGTGAAAATCCAGCTGCAGCAGAACCAGGATATGCGTACCATCTCGGCGTACGCGGCTATTCTCGCCGTCCCGACCGCCCTGGCCGGCATCTACGGCATGAACTTTGACCACATGCCCGAGCTGCACTGGGAGTACGGCTACTTCATCGTCCTCGCCATCATGTTTGCCATCGTGGCGTTTTTGGTGTGGGTCCTGCGCCGCAACAAGTGGCTGTAGGTACTGCTTCTGGCAGGCATCGCTTTACGACGGATACAGCAACCTACCCGCGATTCCCACCGAGCGCCCGCTGCGCCAACAGGTCACGGGCCCGCTCGGCATTGCGGGGATTGCACAGGACGTCGTAGCGACGGGCAACAATCTCCGTAGTGCTCGAGAAATCCCGCTTGCCGTTTTGCATTGCGTACGGAACTGCGGCCAGCACGATGCCGAAGATGGCGCCCATACCGAGGCCAACAATCAGCGGGCTCACCCAATCTTCCTGGAAAAGCCCCAGAATCAGGCCGAAGAACAGGCCCATCCATAGGCCGTACAGTGCGCCGCCGCCGAGCACCTTCGGCCAGGTCAGCCTGCCGACTACGCGCTCCACCTGCATCAGGTCAACACCGACGATGGTGAGGTCGGAAACCGGGAACTCATCGCGATCACTGAGCGAATCCACCGCCGCCTGCGCGTCGGAGTAGTTGGTGAAACTGCCCACCGGCCACCCCTCGGGCACCTGGCGCTGAGGCAACCGGGACTTCATGCTCTGTTCCCGGCCGCTCCCCCAACCGCTGCCCGCTTCCCCATTTGCCATCGGTACTCTCACCGTTCCCTTGCAGTTGTTGTCACAGTAAATGGTGACTCAGTTGCTGAAAATATTGCTAAAACTATCGCCAAAAGGCGTTCTATCAAGGACAACGTCAGACGATTGGCAATTGTTCCACCGACTGGTCCGCCGCCCATTCCACCGCCACCGCTCTTGCCGGAAGGGTTGGTCGCTGTGACCGTCGTAAAGCGGCAAACTACTGATTTTGTCAGTAGTTCTTTGTCTTGCGGGGTCTCACGATAAGATTCACTACATAATGTCTACGATTACTGAAGCTGAAGTTCGCACCGCCCTGGCGCAGGTCGAAGATCCTGAGGTACGTCGCCCGATTACCGAGATTGGCATGGTCAAGTCCATCTCGGTGGCGGACAACAATGACGTGGCCGTGGAGATTTACCTCACCATTGCCGGTTGCCCCATGAAAAACACCATCATCGAGCGCACCGAAGAGGCGCTGAACGGTATCGAGGGCGTTGGCAACGTCACCGTCACCACCGATGTGATGAATGACGAGCAGCGCCGCGAGTTCCGCAACGCCGTCCGCGGCACCGCCTCCGAGCCTGTGATCCCGTTTGCCCAGCCGGACTCCCGCACCCGCGTGTTCGCCGTCGCCTCCGGTAAGGGTGGCGTCGGTAAGTCCTCCGTGACCGTGAACCTCGCCGCCGCGCTGGCCGCGAAGGGCCTTTCTGTCGGTGTCCTCGATGCCGACGTCTACGGACACTCCATCCCGCACATGATGGGCTCCGAGGAAAAGCCGCACCAGGTCGACGACATGATCATGCCTCCGCAGGCGCACGGCGTGTCACTGATTTCTATCGGACACTTCGTCGACGACAACGCACCGGTTGTCTGGCGTGGGCCAATGCTGCACCGCGCTATCCAGCAGTTCCTCGCAGACGTGTTCTGGGGCGACCTGGACGTCCTGCTTTTCGACCTGCCCCCGGGAACCGGCGACATCGCCATCTCCGTGGCGCAGCTCGTGCCGAACGCTGAGCTGCTGATTGTTACTACCCCGCAGATGGCCGCCGCCGAGGTCGCAGAGCGCGCCGGCACCATTTCGCTGCAGACCCGCCAGCGCATCGCCGGTGTCATCGAGAACATGAGCTGGATGGAGATGCCGGACGGCTCCAAGATGGAGGTCTTCGGCGCAGGTGGCGGCGAGACCGTTGCCCGTCGTCTTACCCAGATCACCGGCGGAAAGGTCGAGCTGCTCGGCCAGGTGCCGCTGGACACAGAGCTACGCGAAGGCGGCGACAAGGGCACCCCGATTGTCCTGTCCAAGCCGGATTCGGGCGCGGGCGAGGCCCTGAACGCCATCGCTGACAAGCTGGTTGTTCGTCGCGAGTCGCTCGCAGGCAAGTCGCTCGGCCTGGGCGTGACTCCGAAGTAGGCCTTCGCTTTACGACGATCACAGCGACGCCCCCTCCCCGGTAGTTTCGGTGCCGGGAAGGGGGCGTCTGCTTTTGTGGCTGCGGTGTCTGGGGCGTATGTGTTGTGGGTGTTTTCGGCGGTGCATCCATCAAAGTGGCTGCGTGCACTTACTGACTAGGTTTATGACAGTTTCGTGACAAAATTTGTGCTCAAAGTGTCATAAACCTAGTCAGTAACTTGCGGTCGGGAACGGTTTGCAACCTCTATAGGTTGTCGTCGTCAACCCAGGCCTGCACCCCACGGGGCTGCTGAGGTTGTTGCGGCTGCTGTGGTGTTTGTTGCGCTTGCTGTTGGCGGGCCTGGGCAACTGGATCCTGCCACGTTCCCGGCTGCTGGGCTGGCTGCTGAGCCGACTGCGGGAGCGGCTGCTGCGACGGAGCCGGCTGCACTGGCTGGTTCGTATTGGACTGCTGGTACTGCTGACCCGCAGGCCCGGCCGCTCCTGCCGCTCCTGCAGCTCCGGCTGCACCAGTTCCGCCACCACCCGCTGCGGGCTTACCGGAGAGCATGTCCAGGTAGGTGTCATCGCCGTCGAAAAGCGTCCTGGTGATGGCGGTCTTCGGGTTGAGACGACGGAGATCGTTGAGCTCCTGCAGCGGCTTGCGAAGATCGTCGAAGTCTTCACCGAACTCGTCCGAGAGGTTATCGCGTGCGTCATTGATTGCGGTGCGCGCAGCCAGAAGCAATGCGCGGACGTCCTCAATTACCTTCGGCAACCGCTCAGGTCCGATGAGAATTAGTCCGAGGATAAAGAGGACAAGAATCTCGCCCCAGCCAACATTAGAAAACACGTTATACCACCTTAGTTACAGTGCACCTCGCATGCAGCATTGCGCGGCCAAATCCACCAAATCTGCCAAATCCGCAGAAACCAGCCGAAACCGGTCGAAACCAGCGCCCCCCCTACTCCGGCGTGATCTTCGCCTCCAGCTCGGCTCCGTGGCGAACGATCTTCAATACCGCCTCATTACCAGCGCCAACAGTCCACAGCGCCACCGTGAGCTCATCTGCGGACGATACCGCGCGGTCTCCCACAGCCGTAATCACATCGCCTTCCTGCAGGCCTTCCCGGTCGGCAACGCCTCCCGGCAGGATGCTGGCAATCTCGGCACCAGTCAGTGCGCCATTGGAAACCGTGCGCGCTGTCACGCCAATCCCCGGATGAACCGGCTGCTCACCGGCGATGAGCTGCTCCGCGATGGCAACGGCTGAATTGATTGGAATCGCAAAGCCCAACCCCTGTGAGCCACCCGAACTACTGAAAATCACCGTATTAATACCGATAATGGCACCGCGGATATCCACCAGTGGACCACCCGAGTTACCCGGGTTGATGGAGGCATCGGTCTGAATCGCATCGGCGTAACCGTCCGTGTCGGTCCCCTCAGCAGCCAGGCGCACCGGGCGATTGAGCGCCGAGACAATGCCCGAGGTCACCGTGCCGCCAAGCCCCTGCGGCGAGCCCATCGCAATCACTGTGTCACCGACCGCAACCGCGTTGGAATCACCAAGCTGCGCCACAGTCAGCCCCGCAACATCTTCGACCTTAATCACAGCGAGGTCGGTCTTCGGGTCGCGGCCAATAATCTTGGCCGGCACTTCCTTCAGCTTTCCGCCGTCCCAAAACGTTACGGAGACCTGCATATCCTGCCGGTCCGCCACCGCCGAAACGACGTGGTTATTCGTCAAAATATGACCGTCACCATCAATGACAAACCCCGAGCCCACGCCCGAGACCTCACCGGCACTGACCGCAATCGACACCACCGCGGGACGAAGAGCCTCCGCCACCTTGCCGATTTCAGTCAAATCACCGTTGCCCGGCCGCCCCTCGATCTGCTGCAGCTCCACACGCTGGTAGTCCGAGCGGAAAGTCTTGCCAGCCCAACCGCCAACAAAGCCGCCAACACCGCCAATGAGCAGCACCACGGCCGACGACGCCGCGATCACACGCCACGGCACCTCGCGGCCAAAAATCACTTCCCGCGCGCTGACGCGGGGAGCCGTCTTCGGGCGAGGCTTCTTTTTCGCTTCGGGTTTGCGGGCTGGACGCCCCGTCGTCATGCGTGACGACGAATCCTGCCACGGCGAATACTCTTGGGCGGTGGCACTGGTGTCGTCGTCAAGCTTCTGCCCTGGAGCACGCTGTAACCCGCCAGTTGCGGCGGCACGATCGGAGTCCGGGGCAAACGCGGAATCATCGAAAGAGCGATGTTTGCCCACTAGTGACTACCACCTTTACGAAAACCGCGAACAATCTGCTCCAACGCGGCACTCAGCGACTCCGGCGGACGGTGCGCGAGATGCCGCGCCGACCGATGGGGCTCTGAGTCCTCGCAACTGCCTGCGAAATCAGCAATACGAGCGCGCAGCTCAGCTGGAATGTGCAAGGGCGCGCTATCACGCAGACGCTTGGCCGCCTGCCGCTGCTTCGCGACCTCCCGGCGACATTCCGGGCATGCCATCAGGTGCGCCTGCGCACGACGCTCAGCTACGACCGACAACTCGCCGTCAACAAAAGCGGCAATTGCCTCGGTGCCGAGATGCTCCGTTGACAAAAAACGCTTGTCATCGCCCTGCTGAATCACAGACTGCAGCACCTCCAGAAATCGCACCTATTTAACTAGCCCCACAATAGCCGCTCCCGCGGATTGAGTGCGGGAAATCTAGCCTGCGGTGACCGACTCCGGCAGCTCCTGTCGTTCCTTCTCCAGGCGCTCCAACGTCGCCCGCAAGCTGGAACGTGCCCGGTGAATACGCGAACGCACAGTGCCCATCTTGAGCCCAAGGGTGCTGGCAATTTCCTCGTAGGTCAGCCCCACCACATCACAGAGGACAACCACCGCGCGATAGTCCGGCTGCAGCTCAGCCAGCGCGATTTCCAAATCCGGGTCGAGCATCGCGTCATCGACGGCCTGCTCCGGGGTCTTCAGCGTACCCGGGACACGGTCGTAGTTCTCCGGCAACGCCTCCATCCGGATGACCTGCCGATGCCGGACCATATCCAAAAACAGGTTAGTGGTAATCCGATGCAGCCAGCCTTCAAAAGTGCCGGGACGGTATGACTTCAGCGAGCGGAACACACGCATGAATGTCTCCTGCGTCAGGTCTTCCGCGTCCTGCTGGTTACCAGTCAACCGATATGCGAGCCCATAAACACTATCCGCGTGGGCCTGAACCAGCTCCGACCACGACGGCATCTCCCCCACACCTGCGTCAAAAGCCGCGGTGCCGGACAGTTGCTCAGTTACGTCAGCGGACGCGGCGTCCTCGCGGCTGGCGCCTGCGCTGACTCGTTCGGACTTGACTCGTTCGGGCATGAAGTTCAGTGTTCCTTACCAACCTTAGGTTTGTAGTGACCTTACCCTGAAAATAGTTTGAGAGTCCAGACAAGTTTGAGGCTTGTTTACCCACCTAGTCCGGCACTGACCGGCGCGCCCCGCTACCCTGCCCGAAGTTTTTTCCTACGCTATAAAGCGTGTCCGAAACGAGTTCTTCTGCTACCCCGCTATCCGCACGTGACGCTATTGCACAGCACGTCAACAACACGACCGTAGTCTCCGAGGCCCTTGAAAGCGCCCGAGTGAGCGCTCGCGAATACGGAGTTGCCGTCCCCGATACGATGACCGGCGCCGCTTTGACCTCGCTCATGGCTCTGACCAGTGCCCGCCGCGACGGTCACCCTGCCGCTGTCATCGCATCGCCTGCGGCAGGCGTCGTCGGTTTGCACCTGGCCGCGGGTCTCGGCGATGACGGCGTTCTCACCTGCATCGACCCGGAGCTCGAGCACCAGTCTCTGGCGAAGTCCGCTTTCCGAGCCGCAGGCATCCGCCCCAACCGACAGCGCTTCCTGCCCTCGCAGCCACTGGAGGTCATGGATCGACTGGCCGCCGACTCCTACGACTTGGTCTACTTGGACGTCGCCCCGGCGATCCTCCGCGCCGCCCAGGAAAAGGCCTGGCCGCTGCTTCGCTCCGGTGGCGCGCTCGTCCTGACCGGCGCGCTCCTCGACGGCACTGTCGCTGACTCGTCACGCACTGACCGTGACACCGTCGCTGCCCGTGAAGCCGACGAATATATGCTCCAGCTTGACGACGCTTACGTGATGCGCCTACCTCTAGCAGCTGGCACCACTGTGCTGGTGAAGAAGTAGTTTTCTACTGTTGGCCGGCTGGCTAGCGGCAGCGGTGGGCCGAGCCGAGTTACTGACTGCGTTTATGACAGCGGCGGCGGGTCAAGCCAAGTTACTGACTGCGTTTATGACAAAAGTGACCCGAAAAATGGCGTGAAAGTGTCATAAACTCACACAGTTTCACATTTGCAGCCCGTATTCACATGCGAAGCCCGTGATTTTTGGGGTTGCCGGTTTTGGGCTAGGTAGCAACTAGGCAGCAAAAAGGGTTAAAGGAGAAAAGGCACGTACCCCACGGTACGTGCCTTTTGCAGCCGCTCGGACTCAACCAGCCTAGATAACCTGGTTCTTACCAACGGCCACAACGCCGCCAGCGCTGACCTTGAAGCGCTCTGCGTCCTTCTCCGGATCGACACCGATAATGGCGCCATCTGAAACTACAACGTTCTTGTCCAAAATCGCGTGGCGAACCACTGCTCCGCGGCCGACGCGAACGCCTGGGAAGAGAACCGAGCCCTCCACCGTCGCGCCGTCCTCGACCACAACGTTGGTGCTAATCACCGAGTTGCGGACCGTACCACCGGAGACAATCGAACCAGCACCGACCATCGAAGCCTGAGCAATACCGCCCTGGACGAACTTGGCCGGAGGCAGGTTCTCCTCCGAGAAGGTGTGGATTGGCCACTTCTTGTTGTAGAGGTTAAACACCGGGTGGACGGAAATCAGGTCCATGTTGGCCTCGTAGAAGGCATCGATGGTACCGACATCACGCCAGTAGCCCTTGTCACGTTCGGTCTCACCAGGAACGTAGCTGTCCTTGAAGTCCCAGACGAAAGCTTCGCCCTCCTCTACCAGCATCGGAATGATGTTTCCGCCCATGTCATGGTCGGAGTTTTCATCTTCCGAGTCACGCTTAATAGCGTCGATAAGCGCGGAGGTAGTGAAGATGTAGTTACCCATCGACGCGAACGTCGAGTTCGGGTCATCCGGGGTGCCGGGCGGATCTGCCGGCTTCTCCAGGAACTCGGTGATTCGGTTGTTGTCATCGGCATCGATGACACCGAATGCGCTGGCCTCAGAACGCGGGACGCGGATACCAGCGACGGTCACGCCAGCGCCAGACTCGATGTGGGCCTCCAGCATCTGCTGCGGATCCATGCGATAGACGTGGTCGGCACCGAAGACGATGACGTACTCCGGATCCTCGTCATAAACCAAATTCAGTGACTGCAGAATCGCGTCCGCCGAACCGGTGAACCAGCGCTTACCCAGACGCTGCTGAGCCGGCACCGGGGTAACGTACTGGCCGGTAATGCCGGACAGCTGCCACGCCTGCGAAATGTGACGGTCGAGCGAGTGGGACTTGTACTGGGTCAGCACACAGATCTTCAGAAAACCTGCGTTGACCAGGTTCGACAGCACGAAGTCGATAAGCCGATAGCTACCACCGAAAGGCACGGCGGGCTTAGCGCGGTCTTCCGTCAGCGGGAAGAGACGCTTGCCTTCGCCACCGGCAAGGACAATGGACAAAACATGTGGTTGACTCCTCACACCAACCAACCTATATGCGATTTACGTTCCTCGCTGCCAGTCTCCCCTCCCCGCTACCCACACCCAGGCATATCAAGCGACGGAAATTGTCAAATCTGGTTACGCTGGAACTATGCGTGTTGCCATGATGACCAAGGAATACCCTCCGGAGATTTACGGCGGAGCAGGTGTTCACGTAACTGAACTGACTCGTTTCATGCGCGGCCTCGACGGCGTTGACGTCGATGTGCACTGCATGGGTGCTCCTCGCGATGAGGCGGATGTATATGTCCACGGCGTTGACCCGGAGCTGAAGGATGCCAACGCCTCGATTAAGACGCTGTCCACGGGGTTGCGCATGGCAAATGCCGCCGCGGCAACCGACATTGATGTCGTCCACTCTCACACCTGGTACTCAGGCCTGGGCGGTCACCTCACTGGTCTGCTCAAGGGCATTCCGCATGTGGCAACCGCGCACTCACTGGAGCCGCACCGCCCATGGAAGCGCGAGCAGCTTGGCGGCGGTTACGACGTTTCCAGCTGGTCCGAGCGCAATGCTATGGAGTACGCAGACGCTGTCATTGCTGTTTCCGCGCGCATGAAGGACGCCATCCTGGATGCCTACCCGCGTATCTCCCCCGACAAGGTCCACGTTGTCCTGAACGGTATCGACACCGAGCTGTGGTACCCGCGCCCGACGTGGGAAGAGTCCAAGGAACAGAACGGCTGGTCTGTCCTGGAGGAGCTCGGCGTTGACCCGTCTCGCCCGATGGTCGCGTTCGTCGGCCGCATCACCCGTCAGAAGGGTGTCGCTCATTTGGTCAAGGCCGCATCGCTTTTCGACGACGGTGTGCAGCTCGTTCTGTGCGCCGGCGCTCCGGACACCCCGGAAATCGCGAAGGAGACTGAGCAGCTCGTCCATGACCTCCAGGAGAAGCGCGATGGCATTTTCTGGGTGCAGGACATGCTGCCGAAGGAGAAGATCCAGGAGATTCTGACGGCCGCGGATTCCTTCGTCTGCCCGTCCATCTACGAGCCGCTGGGCATCGTTAACCTCGAGGCTATGGCCTGTGGCACCGCCGTTGTCGCCTCTGATGTCGGCGGTATTCCGGAGGTTGTCGTCGATGGTGAAACCGGCACTCTGGTTCACTACGACGAGTCCGATCCGGAGGGCTTCGAACGAGGCATCGCTGCCGCTGTCAACAACATGGTCGCCGACCGCGACCGCGCTGCCAAGGTTGGCCAGGCGGGTAAGAAGCGCGCTGAAGATGTGTTTAGCTGGGAGAACATCGCTCAGCAGACCGTCGAGGTCTATAAGTCTTTGATGTAGCTGGCTGTCTGCGAGACGCCACGGATGCGCGGCGAACGGAGTCTCCTCATAAGGCCCATCGCTTCCGAGAAGGAAGCGGTGGGCCTTTTTTAGCCTTTTTACTAACCCCGTTCAGGACATTTACTTATGCCTTTGCCCACTTTCCTAAACCTAATTTAAGTTTTGGCTGAATTTATCATTCCTGGTCAATAGCATACTGAGTATGAGATTCACTAAGAAGGTGGCAGCAGTTGGTGCCGCCATTGCCATAGCGCTAGCGGGTGCAGTACCGCATCAGGCGCTCGCTACAGAAGTAGCCCCATCCCCTAGTACCGCTACCATCACCGAGCGTGGTCCCCTTGGACAGTCCGGTCGCTGGTTTACCGACGGTGACGGCCGTGCTTTCCTCACTCAGGGATCGAACATCGTCTACAAGCACGATCCTTACACCCCAGAGGCCGGAGGCTTTAACGAGGACGATGCTGACTGGCTCGTGCAGCAGGGCTTCGACTCCATGCGAGTCGGCATTATCTGGAAAGCAGTAGAGCCAAAGCCCGGCGAGTACAACGACGAATACCTGGATTCCATTGCCCGCACTATCTCCATGCTCACTGAGCGTGGAATCGCGGTCTTGGTCGATGCCCACCAGGACATGTACAACGAGAAGTTCGAAGGCGAATTTGCCCCGGATTGGGCTGTCATTGACGACGGGGTTCCCAGCCTCTTAAAGGTTGGCTTCCCCGCTAACCAGGCTCTCAATATCGGACTCATTAGGGCATGCGACAACTTCCTGAATAACCGCGAAGGGCCAGGCGGCGTTGGGTTGCAGGAGCGTTACGCAGCCATGTGGGGCCATGTCGCCAAACGCCTTGGCGACATGCCGGGACTGATGGGCTACGACATCATAAATGAACCGTGGCCAGGCTCCGCATACCCACTGTGCTATCTGGCTCTCGGCGACTGCGGCCCGGCTAAGGAAAAGCTCGATGAACTGCACCAGAAGGCTGCCAATCAGATTGTCGACAAGGACCCGGACGCTATTGTCCACTACGAGCCCTACTCCATGTGGAACACCGGATTGAACACGAATCCGGCAGCCCCGGAGGTTCCTGAAACCGCTGGTACGGCCCTCAGCTGGCATGTCTACTGCACCACGAATGCCCTGTTCAACACCTACACGGGCTGTGACTTCTTCGATGGTCGTACCTTCGACAATGCGGAAATCGTCTCATCCGGTAACGGCTCGGCCACACTGCTGTCCGAGTTCGGTGCGACCGACGATGCCGATACCCTCAATGGCGTAATTTCGCTTGCCCGCCGCCACATGGTCGGCTGGCAGTACTGGTCCTACTGCGGATGCAACGACCCGACGACGCAGAACCAGAAGGAACAGGGCATGGTCTTCGACCCTACTGTTCCAGGACCTGTAGGTGCCGATGCCTTCAACCGCGACAAGATGACCATCCTCGCCGCTCCACACCTGCGAGCGGTCGCAGGCACCCCGCAGGCTACTGACTGGAACCGCGACACCCGTGTCTACAAGGCCAGCTGGAACAATAGCCGCGTCGACGGCACCGGAGTTTTCGCACCTGGTTCCACCAGCGAGCTCGTTGTGCCCTCAATCAACTTCCCGAATGGGTTCACAGTGAATGTCGAGGGTGGCCACGCCACTGTCGCTGCCGATGGCCAGACGGTTCATATCGTCTCCACTGCTGACCACGTGTCAGTCACCATCCGGCCGAAGTAGAACCAACCGCTCGATTCACCAAATCACGCCCTGTGGATTCTTCCGCAGGGCGTTTTTCGTGCCGCAGGGTCCTCCCACACCATCGGACCGAAAACGCCGAACAAACTGAGCCACAAGCACCGCGAATATAATGGCTTCCATGACCACTCACGAGAATTTTCCAACGGTCCGACACACAATTTTCCAAAACTCACTGATGTCCGCACTGCTCGATGGCATCTACGACGGCGAGATGACCATTGGCGAAATCCTTGGTCATGGCAACTTCGGCATCGGCACCTTCGACGGTCTCGATGGCGAAATGGTAATCCTCGACGGTGTTTGCTGGCAGGTGCGTCACGACGGCTCCGCGACCCGGGCCACCATGGATCAGCGCAGCCCCTACACGGTGGTGACCAACTTCGTTCCCCACACGGTGATGGATGCGCCGGAAAACCTGACTCGCAAGGAAATTAGCCCCATCATCGATTCCCTGGTGCCGAGCCAAAATTTTATGTACGCACTGCGGATTACCGGCGAATTTGAGTGGGTGAAGACTCGAACCGTCGTAAAGCAGGAAAAGCCGTACCAGAAGATGGTTGATGCGACGGAAGAAGACGCGTCGGTTGATTTTGAGAACCTGCGGGGCACGATTGCGGGCTTCCGCACGCCGGTGTACGAGAAGGGAATTTCGGTGCCCGGCTGTCACGTGCACTTCCTTGCGGAAGGCGGCACCGGCGGCGGGCATGTGCTGGACTTTAAGCTGCGCTCGGGCACTATCGAGTTGTGCCCGGGCACTGACCTGCAGCTTCGCCTTCCGCTAACGGCGGAATTCTCGGATGCTGACCTGGATCCGGAAGACCTGGACGAGCAGATTCACAAAACCGAGGTCAAGGAGTAAACGCTAGTCTCCCGGGCGGCCAAGACGAGTGACGTAGGCACGGGCGGTGACGTGCATCTCTGCAGGTAGCGCCGCAATGCGTTCCTGCAGCACCTCCGGGTGAATATGGCGTGCCGACGGGCTCATACCGATCTGTGCGGCGATTGCACCCTGGTTGAGGTTCATACCGAACTCCACCAGCTCCGGGTCGCCAACAGGCACGAGGTGCCCCTCTGCCTGGGAAATCATGCGCTCGACCTTGCCGCGCTCGACATCAATGATGCCCAGTGGCTCACGAAGCTCACCCAAGTGACCAGTGGTGGCAGTCAGAACCACAACCTGGCCGCCCGGCTTGAGCACGCGAGCGAACTCCTCCGCGTTGCGAGGTGCGAAGACGACTGTAAGCGCATCGATGGAGCCATCACGCAGCGGCAGACGCGCCCACGCATCGGCCACAACCGCACCGAGCCGCGGGTGACTCTTGGCCAGGTGCTTGGCGGCCGGCACTGAGACGTCGATGCCCACGCCCCGGGAATTGGGAATGCTGTCCAGCGTGTGTGCGAGGTAATAACCAGTGCCCGCACCGACTTCGCAGATGACTGGGCTGGCGGCCTCGGACACGTTGGCGTCGTCAAGCACGTCCTGGACGTTGCCTGTAACTGCCTCAACGAATGGAGCATAGTGGCCACCAGAGAGGAACTCCTCGCGGGCGGTAATCATCTTGGCGTCATCGCCGGTGTAGCGCAGGCCAGCCCCACCGGCGAGCGTAACGTAACCCTGGCGGGCGACATCATAGCTATGTCCGGATTCGGACTTCAGAGTCATTCGTTCGGCATCACCAAACTTCAAATCAGTGCCATCGATGGGGTCAGCAAGCACATCAATGATGTCAGCTAGCACGTCGGTCACTCCTCAAACTGAGCTAGAAAAATAATTTTCACTATCTTAGCCCGTGTCGAGCTCAGCCAAGTAACTCCAATGCGAGTTACTGACTACGTTTATGACAAAAATTGCCCGAAAACTGGATTGAAAGTGTCATAAACTCGCACAGTTTCACATTTGCAGCCCGTACTTTTTGTTCATAAACCCTCATTCGAGCCGTTATCACCTGAAGAAGAAAAGGCGACCTACACCACCTGTGTAGGTCGCCGCTGGGTCAAGACCGGTCAGACCCGGCCACTACCCCACTACTCTGCTACTCCACTACTGCTACAAGCTCTGCACCGAGCTCCTTGGCTTCCTCCGGGGACAGTTCCACCACCAGGCGCCCACCACCATCTGCGGGGACGCGCATTACAATCTTCTTGCCCTCTTTAACTGCCTCCAGCGGACCATCACCGGTACGCGGCTTCATTGCTGCCATGTGAACTCCTTCGTTCTAAGACAATGTCGATGCAGGAGACGACCAGCCACCCCAGCTCGGCTGTGGTAGCCAGGAGATTGACAATCCCGGTTCAAGACCTCGGTCTACGACCCCGGCTCAAGATCCCGGTTTAGAATCCCTGTCGGCATTTTCGACTACTTCTCTTCATCATAGTCCTTTGTTTCACGCAGCGGCATGGGTGAAGCGCCTCAAACTACGCCCCTTACACCAGCCCACGCACCGGATGCAGTGGCGCAAAATCACCGGAAATAGCCAGAGTCATACGGCAAACATCAAGGGTTTCGGACACCTGATGCGAACGGAACACCGCAACGCCGGCAGCTGCCGCATGGGCGGTCGCAGCCAAGGTGCCGGGCACACGCTGCTCGACCGGGCGGTCCAAAGTCTCACCGACGAAGTCCTTATTCGACAGCGCCATGAGCACCGGCCATCCTGTAGCCACGAGCTCATTGCAGCGCCGCAGAAGTTCGAGGCCGTGGTAGGTGTTCTTGCCGAAGTCGTGGGTGGGATCGATGAGGATGCGGTCCTCCGGCACGCCAGCGTCCACTGCCCTCTGGGCGAGCTTGCCGGTTTCTGAGATGACATCGTCCACGACGTCGTCGTAACGCACGCGAACCGGATTGGTGCGTGGCAGTGCTCCACCGGTGTGTGAGCAGACGTAACCCATCCCGTGGGCGCCAGCGACTTCCAGCAGCTCCGGGTCATGGCCTGCCCAAGTGTCGTTGATGAGGTTGGCGCCAGCTTTGATGGCGGCCTCCCCGACTTCGGCGCGCCAGGTGTCGACGCTGATGTGCAGGTCAGGATAGCGCTCGCGGACCTTCGCGATGGTCGGCACCACGCGCTCAATCTCCTCGGCAACAGTTACTTCCGCACCGATACCAGCCTTGACGCCGCCAATATCGACAATGCCTGCGCCGGTAGCTACAACTTCGTCGACGCGAGCAAGCGCGGCCTCCTCCGCAGCCGTTGCGCCACGGTCATAGAAGGAATCCGGGGTGCGATTGACGATGGCCATCACCGTCGGCACCGCGGAGTCCTGATAAAAACTCCGCACAGCGTCTTACCTCTCGCTGAAGCGACGGACTCGGCGGAGCTTTTCGGGAACGTCAGAGGTCGGCTCGCACTCTTCCATCAACTTTTCGTGCGCGGCCTCGATGTACTCGACCGCTTCTTCAATGGAGTCGGTGACCAGGAAAAGGTCCATATCAGTCGGAGAAATCAGCTCCATGGCCACCAGTTTCTCGCGCATCCAATCGACCAGCCCCGACCAGAACTCAGTGCCCAGCAGCACGATTGGGTGATTTTCCACCTTCTCGGTCTGCACCATCACCAGTGACTCAAAGAGTTCATCGAGCGTGCCGAATCCACCCGGCAGACAGATAAACGCCTGCGAGTACTTCAGGAACATGGTCTTGCGAACGAAGAAGTAGCGGAAGTTCATGCCCAGGTCGACCCAGTCATTCAAGTGCTGCTCGTGCGGCAGCTCAATGCCCAGCCCAATGGACAGGCCGTCGGCGTCGTAGCAGCCGCGGTTGGCGGCTTCCATGATGCCCGGGCCGCCGCCAGTGATGGTCGCGTAACCCGCCTCCGCCAGCGCCTTGCCCAGGTCGAAGCCCCACTGGTAGTACGGGCTGTCCTCTGGCAAACGTGCCGAACCATACACCGTCACCGCCGGCGGAATCTCCGCCAACGCACCAAAGCCGTCAACGAACTCCGACTGAATGCGCAGCACACGCCAGGTGTCGTTGTGCAGCCAGTCCGTGTTCGGGTTGTGTGACAACAGCCTGCGGTCGGTCGTAGACGCCTGCGGTTCGCCCGCCTGTCGAATCGCGATTGGGCCGCGGAGTGCACGGCGCTTAGCTGGGGACGGAGTACGTACAGGTTTCATAACCTCACAATGTATGCCAGCAATGACATACGCGCACCCGCTCAGCGAGGGCAGGGTGTGACTCTAGGCTCACTCAGCCACCGGCGCGGTGGTCAAGTACCGCCGCAGGTCCTCCCACAGCGCCGTAATGCACTCGACCGGAATCTGCTCGTCCTTCTTGTGGCAGTACGCCGGGTCACCCGGGCCAAAGTTCACCGCAGGAATGCCGAGCGCCGAAAAACGCGCCACATCGGTCCACCCAAACTTGGGCTTTACGACGTCGCCTGCGACCGCAACCAACTCCTTCGCAGCAGCCGCATGCAGTCCCGGCAGTGCCCCAGGGCTCGCATCCTCGACATCGACGGTGAGGTCCTCGGCCGCAAACTCGTCGAGTCCCAGCACCTCGCGGAAGTGTGCCATGGCCTCATCGGCGCTGCGGTTGGGCGCGAATCGGAAGTTGACTCGCAGCACCGCCTCGTCGGGAAGCGTGTTGGTGGCAACCCCGGCCTCCAGCCAGACGACGTTGAGCCCTTCGCGGTAGGCCAAACCGTCGATATCCACAGTCTGCGGTTCATAGGCGGCAATGCGTGACAGCACCGGTGCTAACTTGTGCACGGCATTGTCGCCGAGCCATGCCCGAGCCGAGTGTGCACGTGTGCCGTGCGCGGTCAGACGCAGGCGGATAGAGCCCTGGCAGCCGGCTTCGATGACATTGCCGCTGGGCTCGCCCAGCAGAGCGACATCGCCAGCCAAAAGCTCCGGATGCGACTCACTCAAGTGCCGCAACCCGTTGAACTCCGCGGCGATTTCTTCGCATTCGTACATGATGAGTGTCAGGTCGCGCTGCAACTCCTGGCTTGCCGCCAGCGTCGCAAAAGCATGCAGGTAGACTGCGTCACCGCTTTTCATATCCACAGTTCCGCACCCAAAGAGTGTGTCTCGCCCCTGCGCGTCTACCCCACGCGTCGAGGGCACATTGTCCGCAGTCGGCACCGTATCCAGGTGTCCTGCCAAAATCACGCGCTGCGGCAACCCCCGATGGGTCCGCGCAATCACGTTGTTGTCAATGCGCAGGACCTCAATCGACTCATCTGCCTGCGCGACCTCACGCAATGCCGCCTCGACGGCATCCGCAATCGCGGTCTCATTGTGGGACACCGATTCGATGTCCACCAGTGCCGCCGTGAGGTCTACAGGATCTTGGAGCAGATTTAACTTCGATTTCACATCAATTAAGCGTACAAACCATTGTGCGCCAGCGAAACCAGAATTTTGTGATGAATATGCGCCGCACGACCATTGATCGCATCTCCATTGGCAGGCGCGCCACCGCCGAGGAACAGCGCCAGCTCATGCGGTTCGGCGGAGGTCACACCAATTCTCCCCTCCGCCGGGCGCTTGAGCCCATCAGCCACCTCAAAGACCAGGGTTTTCGCTCCTTCCGGGAGAGTTTGGGCAATGATTGCCTCCGGAGTTTCGCTTGCCGACGACCCCAGCGCCCGCTCCTCCCCTGCAGAATCGGTCGCCTCTCCGTTTCCGCCATCCTCCTCGACAACGCCCGCGCCGGGACCATAGACCACAGCTACACGGGAGCCATAGACCGCAATTACCGGACGCAGCTCATTCGTGCTGACAATCACCGTAGAACCGGCCAGCGGCTTACAGACGGCCGCGACAATCTTGGCCGTTGCATGTGGCAGCTGCACTGGGGTGGGATCGATGTCTCGTCGATAAGCAGGACGAAGCGTTTCGGCGACATCGCCCAGCTCATCGCGCTCCCACATCGGCAGGGCATCGATGCGTGCCTGCTGATCGCGGTTCTTGCGCTCCAGCAAAAGGCGGGCAATCATGCCACCGCCGAGCCCCACCGCGATGGCAACTGCGATAACCAGCACAAGACGGTTCGGCGCAATGAGCGCAACCACTGCGGCGATAGCCACACCGACTGCGCCAATTGGCATTGCTCGCGGCGGCAAAACGAAACCAAAGAAGCTGGCTACGGCGAGAATCCAAGCACTCAGCAGTGCGAATCCGACATAGAAGACCACCGGCAGGGACAGGACGAAGCCGAGTCCGAGCACACTAACAGCAATGATGAGGCTCACTAAGAACCACTGCTTCATTTTCTGTGTGCTTTCAAGGCCAGCTAGGGGCATAGTTCATCCTTCCGCGAAGATTCCTTAAAGAGATACTAATATTAAGAATCATGATTACATCTGGTGCTGTCGCTACGGGAATCGCCAATATCGCAATGGACGGTACAGTTCTCGATACTTGGTTTCCCGCACCTCAGTTAAGCGATGAGGTCGTAGAATCGAGCACTCACCGGCTCGGCGCCGCTGATCTGACCCCACAGTTGCTTCGTCAGGTGATTTTGGACGAGGATCGCCGCGTGGAGCAGGTGGCAGTGCGCACGTCCATTGAGGATTTGTCCAAGCCTGCTGTCGACCCGCACGATGCCTACCTGCGCCTGCATTTGCTCTCCCACCGCCTGGTCAAGCCGCACCAGCTAAACACCAAGGGGCTCTACGAGCTACTCCATGTGGTGGCGTGGACCAACAAGGGGCCATGTCTGCCGGACAACTTCGAGCAACTGCGCACCCACTTGCGCGTCCGCGGTCTGATTCACGTCTACGCCATCGACCGCATGCCGCGCATGGTCGATTATGTGCTGCCCGCCGGTGTGCGCATTGCAGAGGCCGAGCGCGTGCGGTTGGGCGCTTACTTGGCACCGGGTACGTCCGTACTGCGCGAGGGATTTGTCTCGCTGAACTCGGGCACTCTGGGCCCATGCAAGATTGAGGGACGTCTATCCTCCGGTGTCGTCATTGGCGCGCACACGAAGGTGGGACTGTCGGCCTCCATCATTGCCGCTCATGACGATTCCGGTCAGCGTAAGCCGCTCACGGTTGGCGAGCGCTGCCACATCGATATCGCGGCCGGCACCGTCGGCGTCAGCCTCGGTAATGACTGCATTATTGACCGAAGCATCCTCATTGCCCCCGATACGCCCATCGATGTCCCCGCGGAGAACCGCCGTATTCAGGCATGGGAAATTTCGGGCCGCGACAACATGCACTTCTACCATCACCCGGACCACTCGGCGGTGTGCGTCCGCCGCACGGAACGCCCGGGCAATGACGAAGGTGCCGCTGCTTTCACTCAGCTTGCCGACGTGCCGGATGAGCTGGCCGGATAACCTACTTTCGGTGCTCTTGAAGACACATTAATTGGCCCCGAAACGGTGAATGGGGGTAAACCCGTAATACGGTTATTGCCCCTGTTATCAGCGAGGTAATGTTTGCGACATGACCGAATCGCAAATTACCTCCACCTCCGGCGAGACAGCTCAGCTGGGCAAGGGGCTGCAGGTTCGACACCTGACCATGATGGGTCTTGGCTCCGCAATCGGTGCCGGTCTTTTCCTTGGTACGGGCGTCGGCATTAAGGCAGCTGGCCCGGGTGTTCTAGTTTCCTATGTCATCGCTGGCTTCATTGTCGTCCTCGTCATGCAGATGCTCGGCGAGATGGCCGCTGCCCGCCCGACACCGGGTAGCTTCTCCACCTATGCCGAGATGGCCTTTGGTTCCTCGGCTGGCTTTGTCCTCGGCTGGCTCTACTGGTTCATGCTCATCATGGTGCTCGGTGCTGAAATCACCGGCGCCGGTGCCATCATGGGTGCGTGGTTCGGTATTCCGGGCTGGATTCCAGGCCTGATCTGTGTTGTCTTCTTCGCTGTAGTGAATTTGGCGAATGTGCGCGGTTTCGGCGAGTTCGAGTTCTGGTTCGCGTTCATCAAGGTCGCGGTGATTATCGCGTTCCTGGTCATTGGCGTTCTTCTTTTCTTCGGTCTGCTGCCAGGCACCAGCTTCGTCGGTACGACGCATATTGCCGAATCCGGATTCCTCCCGAATGGAGTGTCCGGCATTGCCGCTGGTCTGTTGGCTGTGGCCTTCGCCTTCGGCGGTATCGAGATTGTCACAATCGCCGCTGCTGAGGCTGAAGATCCGCAACGCTCCATCGCTGCTGCTGTCCGCTCGGTGATCTTCCGCATCTCTGTGTTCTACCTGGGCTGCGTGACCGTCATCATCCTGCTGTTGCCGTACTCCCAGATTGACGGCGCTGACTCCGCAGCTGAGTCGCCGTTCACCCAGGTTCTGAAGCAGGCAAACATTCCGGGTGCCGTTGGCTTCATGGAGGCCATTATCGTTCTGGCGCTGCTGTCCGCGTTCAACGCTCAGATTTACGCAACCTCTCGCCTGGTCTACTCGATGTCCACCCGCGGTGAGGCACCGCGCTTCTTCGCCCACACCAATGAGGGCGCAGTTCCGAACCGTGCGGTCATCATGTCGATGGTCTTCGCCTTCGTCTCCGTTGGCCTGCAGGTTGTCTTCGACGGCTCGAGTGTCCTGGTCTTCCTGCTGAACGCTGTCGGCGGCTGCTTGCTGGTGATCTGGCTGGTCATCGCCCTGTCCGAGATTAAGCTGCGCCCGCAGATGGAGGCGAACAACGAGCTTTCCGTTCGCATGTGGGCCTACCCGGCACTGTCCTGGGTAGCGGTCATCCTGATCCTGGGCCTCGCTGTTGGCATGCTCACCGATTCTGGTGCTCGCCAGCAGGTTATCGCCGTTGTGTGTGTCACTGCGTTCCTCGCGGTGCTCGCTGCACTGACTAAGAAGAGCCGCACCGCGGCCCGCGAGGCTCTCGAGTCCAGCGATAGCAACTAGCCGTTAGCAACTGACTGCAGGGCCTAACCACCCTGCTACCCCTATCCGAACATTTCCTTGCTACACATTTGCGGAACACTTTTCATAGATAGGGATATGCCGGTAGCCTGTTTTCCATGAAATTTGGAGCACAAGCTACCGGCATTGCCACTTTTAACAACGATACTGTTCTCGACGTCTGGTTCCCCGCCCCCAAGCTCATCGAAGAGGGCGTGGCAACCTCCACCACGACCGGAACCATCGACGCCGACGCACTGCCCGAAGATTTCACCTACCTCACAGATCTGGCCGTAGCCGATGCGGACCGTGGCACCACCCGCCGTCTGGTCACAGCTACCATCGCTTCACTCGATGACGCACCAGTCGACACCATCGATGCCTACCTGCGTCTCCATCTGCTGTCCCACCGCCTGGCCACCCCCAACAGCATCAACCTGGACGGCATCTTCGGCAAGCTCAACAATGTGGTGTGGACGAATTTTGGCCCCTGTGCTGTCGAAGGCTTCGAGGTAACCCGAGCCAAGCTGTCACGCCGCGGGCCTGTCACCGTCTACTCCATCGATAAATTCCCCCGCATGGTCGACTACGTCACTCCCACCGGAGTCCGCATCGGTGACGCTGACCGCGTGCGCCTTGGAGCCCATCTCGCAGAGGGCACCACAGTCATGCACGAGGGCTTCGTCAACTTCAACGCAGGCACGCTTGGACACTCCATGGTGGAAGGCCGTATCTCTCAGGGGGTCGTCGTCGACGACGGCTCCGATATCGGCGGTGGTGCGTCCATCATGGGCACACTATCCGGTGGAGGTAAGGAAGTTGTGTCCGTCGGCAAGCGATGCCTACTCGGTGCGAACGCTGGACTCGGAATCTCGCTCGGCGATGACTGCGTACTCGAAGCCGGGCTCTACATCACTGCCGGCACCAAGTGCCTCGTTGCCCTAGACGGTGTGAAGAAGACGCTCAAGGCCCGCGAGCTCTCGGGCGGATCGAATATGCTCTTCCGCCGCAACTCGCTCTCTGGTGCAGTCGAGGTTGTGCCGTGGGCTGCCGAAAAGGTGAAGCTCAGCGCGGAGCTGCACGCTAACTAAGGGGTGGTCGGCACGTCTGCCGGGGCCGCGATATTCCGCGCGCTCCGGTAGACACGTCGCTCACCAGTGACGGGGTCGACAAAGGCCAGCGCGGTTGCCGTCAATCGCAGCTGCGGCGTGTACTTTGGCGCGCTGCCCGCGCTTGCCGACGGCCCCTGCGCCCCCGCTTTCCGGCCATAGGTGTCCTCACCGAGAATGGGATAGCCTAGCCAGTCCATCGTCGCCCGCAGCTGATGCGTGCGGCCCGTATGGGGCTGTAGCCGCCAGCGCCCCACCTGCATGCGACTCCCGCAATGCCCACAACCACAGCCGACTGCGTGCAGCGGAATGCTGGTGCTGGTCGCACCACCGCCATGGCTGTTCGCCAGCACATCGCCGATGTCCGCGGCTACTCGGCCGAGGAAGGTCACGGTTGTGCGTGCGAGCTTGAACTTGGGATTCTTCGCGGCAGCGCGAGCGAAATCGTCGGTCTCCACGACTTTTACTCCGCGCCCCGCCGGGTTGGGATCGAGCAGAAGCGTGACATCCCTGGTTTCCCCCACATGCCAATCATCGGGCATCACGGTGAGGCATTCGTATTCTTTGGTGATTTCCTGGTTTTGGAAAAGCTGCTGGTAGCGCGCACGGGTAGCCGGATTCCGGGAAAGCAACAGCAGCCCACTGGTCAGAAAATCCAGGCGGTGAACGGCCACTATCTCCGGTTCCCCGAGACTACGTCGCAGTCGCTCCTGCACGGTATTGGCCACGATGCGGCCATTGGGAGTCGCCGGCAGAAAAGGTGGCTTGTCTACGACCAGAAACTCATCGGTGTCGGCCACGATTGCCGGCTCAAAGGGGATGTACTCCTCGCGCTCGTGAGCGGCGGCATCGACTTGCGCTGCCTGACGGTTCTTCTCAAGGCCCCACCACGCATCTCGATTGCCTGCGGCACGTCCCACGGCACACTCCCTTTTTCATGATTTGGTCTATGCCGATGTCGGCACCGTTTGCAGCATTCGGCCTACGCGGGCCAGCACATCTGGCCGGGGCTAGCCGCGAATACGCGCCGCCGCCACTTCGATGTCGTTGAGCGTTGCTGTGAGCCCCACCCGCACGTGCTGCGCACCCTTGGGGCCGTAGAAGCTACCCGGCGCGACCAAAATGCCGCGTTCGGCCAGCCAATCAACGGTCTGCCAGCAGTCTTCCCCGCGCGTAGCCCACAGATAGAGCCCGCCCTCGGAGTCATCGATACGAAAACCTGCGGCTACCAGTGCATCATGCAGAATCTCACGGCGGTCACAATATCGCTGCTTTTGTTCGGCCTCGTGGGAGTCGTCGTTAAGCGCGGCGATCGTGGCGTGCTGGATGGGTCCCGGCATCATCAGCCCCATGTGACGGCGCACGGAAACCAGCTCGGCGATGAGGTCCGCGTCGCCAGCGAACCAGCCGGTGCGGTACGACGCCATGTTCGACGTCTTGGACAGCGAGTGAATAGCCAGCAGGTTGGTGAAATCACCGTCGCACACTCGCGGGTCGAGAATACTGACTGGCTGTTCAGTCCAACCGAGCCCCAGGTAGCACTCGTCAGAGGCGACAACGACGTCCCGAGCACGCGCCCACTCAACCACCTTGCGCAGGTGTTCAACACCGAGGACCTTGGCGTTGGGGTTGCCCGGGGAATTGATGAACATCAGCGTCGGCGAGGCGGGGCCGATTTGCGTCAGCGAGTCCGCACGCAGCAGCTCAGCGCCTGCGATGCGAACGCCGACCTCGTAGGTGGGATATGCCAGCTCGGGGATGACGACGGTGTGCCCCGCGCCTACGCCGAGGAGGAAGGGAAGCCAGCCAATCGCTTCCTTGGTGCCGATGACCGGAAGCACATTGCCGCCATTGACCGCTGACTCCAGTCCCGTCACGCCGTAGCGCCGCGCCATCGCTGCAACAATCGCAGCACGTAGCTCAGGCGTGCCGACGGTCTGAGGGTAACCCGGTGCGGCAGCACCTTCGGTAAGGCCCTTCCGAATTATCGGAGCGACTTCATCGACCGGTGTGCCGACCGAGAGATTGACCATGCCCTCTTCATGCGCAGCCGCAGTGGCTTTCGCCTGCGTGAGAGAATCCCACGGAAACTGAGGCAAAAGAGAACCGGGAGTTACGCGCTTACGGGCAGCTGACATGGGCGGTGATGAAGTCCTTCCCGGGAAAAGAAATAGGTTTAATCATCTGTGGTTTTATTCTTCTGCCTGCGGCGGCAGAGCTGCCACGAATGGCACATCGAAGTCCTGGGGGCCGAGCTTGGCGGCACCACCCGGGGAACCCAACTCATCGAACCAGTCGACATTCGCATCGATGAATTCAACCCACTCATCCGGAACATCGTCCTCGTAGAAGATGGCCTCGACTGGGCAGACCGGTTCACAAGCGCCACAGTCCACGCACTCATCAGGATGAATGTAGAGCATGCGCTTGCCCTCGTAAATGCAGTCAACCGGGCACTCTTCAACACAGGCACGGTCGAGGACGTCAACACATGGCTGGGCAATGATGTAAGTCATGGTTTTAGGTTTAAGAACCTTTCTCACAAGATATGGGATGAGGCTTTCGCTATCTGTCGATTATGCCGTTCCGACGAGAAACAGAGCAAAATAGACAGAGCGGTATATTCAGATTGGAGTCTACACCCAACGTGGGTGTTGTTTTCAACTGGCTCCAGAAAGAGCCACATTGATGCGGGCCTGCCCTGTATCAATTCCTCACCGTCTCCTGCAGTATCCGCTGCGGTTTTCGCTAGAGTGCCCGCAGATGGCGCAGTGGCCAGGCACCGCCCAGCACACCGCAAACAAGCAGCAGCACTGTTCGCAACCACTGCCCCATTGCCAAGTCCCCACCGAAGGGCAGCACTGCCCACAGCAGAATGCCTGCAAAGCCCAGCACCCAGATGACAGTCGGAATTGCAGCTTTGGAGCGATCGCGTGTCCACAGCAACGCTGTGTTGGTGATAATCAGATTGGCAATATAGGCCAGCGGAATGGTCCACGGCAACGGAATAGCAACCGAGCCGATGGTAATCCACACTCCGAGGAAAACTACTTCAATCACCAACGCTGCCAACGCAGCCAGCGACAGCCAGACTAGCGCTACTGTGACCTCCCCCTGATGGAAGCTCTCGCGTGGCTGCGAACGTTCCGGGTCACCCCAATAGCGCTCATCCCCGAATGTGCGCTTTTCAATACTCAAGCGCTCGTTCTTCAACTTTCCGCCAGCAGCGTTAATCAAGTCTTCGCTTTCGTGAGGCTGAGGGTTACTCATCGTCCGCACTCCCCTCCGCTTCCAGATCCACGCTCGGTACAGAGTCGACGCTCGCTACCGGCTCTGGCGGTAATTGGATATTCACCAGCTCCCCCAGCTCTTCCAGGGACGCAGCGGTCGCCGTACCAAAACGGTATGCCTCAGTCGGTGTCACCGGCTGACACAGCAAATTGGAAAACGCCCAGACGGCTCGCGCACGACCAGAGCCATCGGTCTGCCCATAGACAGCATCCGGATTAACCTCGCTGACGGAACCATCGGCGAACCACACCTGCGTCGCATGCGCGCGCATGGCCTCAACCTTGGCAGCCACAGCGGCGTCATCCAGCTGAACCTCGAAATGGCCAGTCACGGTGGCGAAGTCGTCGACATCGCACGACTGCCAGCTCTCCGGTACCACGGTAATGGCATCCAGCCCCGCCGCCATTGCCTCACGATCGGTGACCGCCCACAGCGTCGGAAAGCGATTTCCGCACGCCGCGACAGTGATATCGTGCGCACGAATGTGGTCCGGATGCCCATAGCCACCATCGGCGTCGTAGGTAATGACCAGGTCTGGCTGCAGCTCATCGAGGATGGTGCGAAGCTGGGCGACCGCCTCATCACCTGAGTTCACGAAGGCACGCGGATGCTCATTGCCCTTGTCACCGGCCATCCCGGAGTCACGCCAACGTCCAGCGCCGCCGAGGAACCGCGGCGCGTTATCAGGACCGTTGGCGCCTAACGCACGCAGCGCCGAGCGCAACTCGGCGACGCGGAAACCGCCCAACTGGTCGGCTTCATCAGCAACTAGCCCCTGGTACGGCGCACCGATGACCTCTCCCAGCTCGCCCATCGTGCAGGTCACTACGCTTACCGACGCTCCGGAACGCGCGGCAGCCGCAATCAAACCACCTGTCCAAATGGACTCGTCATCTGGATGTGCGTGAACAAAAAGTAACTTCACGGACTTTCTTACTTCCCCTTGTTCTCCTGGTCGATGTTATCGCGGCCATCTTGGTTCTGACCCGAACCGTCCTGCTCAGTATCTTCGCGCGGATTATCTCCCGGTTGAGAATTCTCCGACGATTCTCGAGTCCCGCTTTGCGTCGCGACTCGGCGAATCTCACCCAGAACACCGAGGCGGCCCAACACTGGGTCATCGGTCCACTGCGAAGAGTCCTTCCGCCCAGTAATTGTAATTTCCGGGCTGACGACCGTCAGCAAGCCGTCTTTCACCAAGGTCAGCTCGATACTGTGGCCAGCAATGATATCGGCGAGTTCAGCGGGCAACGCAGAACTGTCGGGAGCGAGCAGCTCATCAACCTGCGGGTCACAAAGGCCGGAAAGATTCTCGCTCCGAGCAGCCGATCTCGGAGCGACAGGTACTCCATTTAGGTCAGCCGGTTCCGCTGAGGTAGAAGATGTGGACCGTTCAGACGGTGTCGTCCCGTCCAGCGAGCTCTGCTCTTCAGCGCTCTTTCCCCGATCTCCACTTGGTGCAGGTTTTGTCGAACTGTCAACGCCCTCTGACTCAGACTCGGTAGCCGACTCTGCGCCTGCTTCATCCAAGTCCTTCGGCGGTAGCGAACTGATCGAGCCTTCCGTACACGCATAGCGTTCCCGGGCCGCCTGGACGGAATTGGGCTGCTCTGCCCATGCCACCACGGCATCGACGGTTCCGTAGGGCAACGAAGACCGCAGCATGTCCGCCGGAGAATACGAAACAACGGTGGCGGGGATACCAGCTGCAGTCAACTGGTCAGCGACCGCAAAAGCCGCAGCGCGTGCCGCTATACCGTCGCTAATGATGCCGATTCGTAGCGGATTGTCCTCGGTAAATCCGGCCTGAGGTGCCTCGGATTTCTCCTGTTCACCACCGTCACCAGAACCACCCGCGATTCGGCGTCCGGTGGCCACCTCTGAGACCTGTGCAACGTTGATGGTGCGCAGAATGGCCCGGCGGACGGACTCGTCGGCAAGCCTGCTCGACGCGAGGTTGGTACTGAAAACCAGTTCCCGGTTGGGCTCATGGAAGAACTCAGCAACACCGGGGACTAGACCGTACGTCAGCTCAGACGTCTCCGTCGGACGGACCTGCACGGCCTGGATCTGCTTCGAACGCAGTTGCTCCGCACCATCGATGGCACTACGCATGGCACGCAGCGTAATAACCTCCGAGGCTGCTGGCTGCTCACCCCAGTAGCGGTCATTTCGAACCAGTCGAATGATGTTGCGGCCGACATCCATCGACTCGACGGTGTACTGCCCACCGGAGGCCGGGAAACGGCTGGCCAGCCCTTCGGAAAAACCATCAGTGTTCGACCGCATCAAATGCGCTGGCAAGAGATGTGCAAACAGGCGCTGCCAATGCGTAATCGGCTGAGTGAACGTCACATCAATCTGACGGCCACCGTCGGAGACATCAATGGATTTAATCAGCTCATAAGTCGCCGTATCCAACGATCCTGGCGTGGACGTGACTTGGGAAAATAGGTAGCGGAAGTCCTCGCCACTGATTGGCGTGCCATCGCTCCACTGCGCCCCTTTTCGAATGCGGTAGCGGACATGCTCTGCCGCTACCGTCGGATCCGTGATGTCAACATCGGCCGCTTTCCCGTTTCCAGCTCCGTTTCTGGCGTCACCGTCTTTGCTGTCATCACTCTCGATGACCTGCACGGAATCCAGCAAGTCGGAGTTGAGCAGCCACTGGGGAGCTCCTGCCGAGCGAGCATTGGCAGCGTTATCCACCACTCCGGGAGCTTGCGCGGAGGCACTAGCGTCACCAGCCTCGCCCTCTACCGGCGCAGGGGTGAAAACACTAGGCAGTGTCAGTCGCGCTACCAGGCTGGTCACCGGGGAGACGTCGGCAAGCAAATGCGGATTGAAGCCTTCGACAAACTCGTCGACACCGACCGTGACTTCACGCATCTTTTTGGCCTGGTCAGCGGTGTCTTCCTGTTGCACCGGCGCTTCCTGCTGCCCGGGCACAGTCGGAGCGTCCGACGGGCGAGCCATGCACGAAGACGCCAAAGCCGCCGTCACGCAGAGTGTCGATGCTACGAAAAATCGACGAGAAGCTGCGTGACGACGGCTGCGAATAAACATATTCACGAGATTACTCGACACCTGGTCGAGTCAGTTACCCCGAGACTGGTTTTTCAGGTGGTCCAGTCCCCTAGCAACCCGAATTACTTCTTATTCATGGCCTTCGCGCGGGAACGAGCGCGAGCGCGATCGGTAGCGCTGAGGATCTGCTTGCGTACGCGGATACCCTCCGGAGTGACCTCAACACACTCGTCAGCGCCACAGAACTCCATAGCCTCATCGAGGGAAAGCTTGTGCGCCTTCTCCAGAGTCACGGTCGCATCAGCCGAGGCTGCGCGCATATTGGTCAGCTTCTTTTCCTTGGTGATGTTGATATCCATGTCCTCATCACGCGGATTCTGGCCAACGACCATGCCCTCGTAAGCCTGGTCACCCGGCTCGACGAAGAAGGTACCGCGGTCAGAAAGCTGGATTAGCGCGTAAGCGGTGATCTGGCCAGTACGGTCAGCGACCAACGATCCCGTCGGACGGTCCTTAATCTCGCCTGCCCACTCGCCGTAACCGGCCGAGTAGTGATTGGCGATACCGGTGCCCTTGGTCTCCGTCATGAAAGTGGTGCGGAAGCCAATCAGACCGCGGGACGGAATGAGGAACTCCATGCGCACCCAACCGGTGCCCTGGTTACCCATCTGCTCCATGCGTCCCTTACGAGCCGCCATCAGCTGAGTGACAGCGCCCAGGTGCTCTTCAGGAACATCGATGGTCAGGTGCTCGTACGGCTCCTGAACCTTGCCGTCGACGGTCTTGGTAACAACCTGCGGCTTACCGACGGTCAGCTCAAAGCCCTCACGGCGCATAGTTTCAACCAGAACGGACAGCGCCATTTCACCACGGCCCTGCACCTCCCAGGCATCCGGGCGCTCGGTCGGCAGCACGCGCAGCGAGACGTTACCAATCAGCTCCTGGTCCAGGCGGGCCTTGACCATACGAGCGGTCAGCTTATCGCCACCACCCTGGCCTGCCAGTGGCGAGGTGTTCACGCCGATCGTCATAGAAATAGCCGGCTCATCGACCAGGATGCGCGGCAGCGGGTCCGGATGCTCGGCATCACAGAGAGAGTCACCGATCATGACCTCGTCGATACCGGAGATAGCGGCGATGTCACCTGCAATGGCCTCTTCAGCAGGTACGCGGGTCACGCCGACGGTACGCAGCAGCTCCGCGACCTTCGCGTTCTTGACATGCTCATTGCCCTCGGAGTCGTAGTGAATCCACGAAATCTGCTGTCCCTTGCGGATACGGCCCTTGTGGATACGAATCAGACCAATTCGACCAAGGAAGGAGCTGGAGTCCAGGTTGGTCACCTGCGCCTGCAGCGGGGCATCAATCTCAGCGGACGGCTCCGGGAGCACCTCGGTGATGACGTCGAACAGCGGCTGCAGGTTCTCGGACTCCGGCAAGTTGCCGTTACCCGGGTTCTCGGTAGAAGCCTTACCGGCACGACCAGAGGCATAGAGAACCGGCAGCTCAAGGTTGCGCTCAGCGACCTCTGCAGCTTCCGGGTCTTCCAGGGTGGAGGCTAGCTCGAGCAGCAGATCCTGTGCTTCCTCGACAACCTCGTCGATACGTGCATCTGGCCGGTCAGTCTTATTGACCACAATGATCACCGGCATGCAGGCAGCAAGCGCCTTGCCCAGGACGAAGCGGGTCTGCGGCAGCGGACCTTCAGAGGAGTCGATCAGCAGCACGACACCGTCAACCATGGACAGTGCGCGCTCCACCTCGCCACCAAAGTCGGCGTGACCAGGGGTGTCAATGACGTTGATGATGAGGTCTTCGCCGTTCTTGCCCTCACCTTTTCGGCGAATAGCGGTGTTCTTCGCCAAGATGGTGATGCCCTTTTCCTTTTCAAGGTCACCAGAGTCCATCACTCGGTCTGCAACTTCTTCGTGGTCGCTGAAGACGCCGGACTGCTCCAGCATGGCGTTCACGAGAGTGGTCTTGCCATGGTCGACGTGTGCGACAATGGCGACATTACGGAACTCGGTATCGCTCACAGGCGGATAGCTCCTAACAAGCTAAGAGGACTAAAAGAAAAAGATACGGCCTTGCTCTAAAGGACTGTCTTTACGACTGCCTTTAACTCCCCGCATCAACGCGTAATAAAGCGTTCTACAGTGTACTCCTTCTTAATGCCCCTGCACATCTGGCAGAGATTCTCGCAACCCCGAGCACCTATCCGTCATGCAAAGTGGCACTGCCGCGCCACCCTTAGGGATAAATTACCCCCTTACTGCACCCCCGCTTTACCGACAGCCATAATGACACATCCGCCAACGCCACAACGCTTCACGACGGCAATCTCTCAGCCCGCCATGTGACACATGTGACCAAATGCCATAGTTGTAACCCCACGGGATGAGACTTGACTTCACCCACTTACACGCTGCGAAACACCATTAACCCCATGCGTACGCATTGCGCCTCAATTGTCACAATCATCTCGTTCTACACCAAGAACCACTTTAATTGACTTGCGACACGCGGGAATCCGTGCGTTAATCTCCTGAGAAGATTCTGAACATTTCTTTTTCAAATCTTTCCATTTCACGTTGGAGTCGTTCTAAGATGAGCAACGATTCCGAAATTTTGATTCCGACTCCAATAGCCCACGAATGAGAGGTTCTTCACCGTGGTTTCGACTGGACGCTCCTTCCTGCGCCGTGCCGCAGCGACCTTGGGTGCAGCTGCAATTCTCACTGCGGGCATGACTCCCGCCGCTTCTGCTTCCCCGTCGCTGGACTCCCTGAACATCGCTTCGCCGAATCTCTACGGCAACGCGCGCGACATCATTAACTCCCCAGGCGTTCCTGAGGAAATTTCCAGCGCACTGAACAAGGGAATTGACTTCCTGACTGGTGAGGGCGAGGGCGAGCCGGGCTTCAAGGTTCCGGAAGGTGCCCCGAAGACCAACCAGTTCCTGCTACCTACTGTTGCCGACAAGTGCATCGGCGGCGAAGGTCGTTCCTTCGGCCTGGCCACTACCGTTCCGGGCCCGGCAGACCTGCCTCTGCCAGGTGTTCCAGAAAACCAGCTTGGCTTTATTTTCACTGGCCTGGGCACCAAGCAGCTGGCTAAGCAGCAGGACACAGAGATGAATGTCTACTGGGTCAACGTTGCTAACGGCAAGTACGGCAAGACCACCCTGGAGAACAACGGCATCAACGCCGAGAAGGGCCCGGGCGCTGTCAACGGCACCGCCGACACGGGCAAGGGCGTGGTCATCGCTGTCATGCAGGGCGGCATCACCACTCAGGAAGAGCCTGGTCCGACCAACTGCAACTACACCCCGACCGCCGGCGTCTTCCCGGTCGGCCTGAACTAAGTTTTTCTAGTTCTCCCCTAGCCCTTTTTGCATCACGTATGCAGAAAGGGCTTTTCTATGCCCAAAAAGGCAGCCTCCACACGTTAAGGTATTCGCATGTCCACTTCACCGGCCACTTCGGCTTCGACCGCGGCAGCTCCTGCGCTCTCCCCAATTCGCTCGAGTCAGGACACACATCCTCCGAAAGTCGAGACCTTTGACCTACGTGAAATGGTCAACACCGACCCCAAGGGCTTTCAGCGCAATGTCGATGAGTTCCGAACTCTCACACCCAGCCGCCTTTATATGCGCCGTGGGATGGATCATCCAAAGTTTGGATATCTAGAGTCATTCCTGCTTGCCGACGAAGGGTTGCGCATCAGCATTTATCACTTCCGCCCGGGCGTGAAGGTAGAACACCAACGCTACGTCGATATTGTCAGCATCGACCGGACTGATCCGCAGTGCTGGCGTATGACCGATTTGTACCTCGACATCCTGCAGGCACCGACCGACTCTGAGGCCATAGCTCCCCTACCCGTCGATGCGGCCACACAGATTCGAGTTGAAGATGTCGACGAGCTTGTCGCTGCCCACACTCAGGGACTGATTAGCGATGAACTCACCGAGTTCGCCATCGAGACCACGCTGACTGCACGCGCCGCAATCGCCGCACACGGTGACAACATTGATGCGTGGATGCAGACTTTGAACCTCGATGCGACGTGGGCTGATGCCGTTGAGCTTTCGCCTGCGGCCTAGAACGACCACCTCAACAAAGGAGTACCGCCCGTGTTCGATAACTTAACCGGCCCCATTCCTCCCGCCGGCCCCGATAGCAATGCGATTATCAAAGCAGTCCGAGCAGCATTTACCTCCTATTTTGAAGAGTCCAACCCCGGCGAAGCCCAGCTGACCTTCCTTGGCTCTGCGCCACTGAAGATGCTGCGCTTCGGACCTGACACAGACCGGATTGTCACCTATGCAACACTGGGTTGCAGTGCCGAGGCGATGCAGGATCCGTCCGCAATGGTGGTGGACACCAACTCTGGCCCGCGCGCCGAGCTCATCTTGCCTATTCGTGGTGGACTGGACGAAGTCATCCGCCCGCTGGGTATTCTTGCCGCTTCCCCAAGCATCGAAGGCCTCATCCTCACCGAGGGGGCACTAATCGACTTCGGCCAGCCACTGTGGGATCAGTCGCGCTTCACCGGTTTTGTGCTGCTCAAGGCAGAAATCCCGCCGGTCGCGATAGAGGAAACCGAAGTCACAATCTTCCAGCCGGTCCCCGCCACGACCAACGAATTTGCCCTTGCTCGCGCTAAGGGCGTTGACGAACTGCGTCGCGTGTGGGAAACCCAAGGTGTCGACTTCACCGACCCGCACCGCACCAGCGCTGTATAAAAGTTAGCTTTTGTGGTGGTTGCCGGTTATCTGCTCGTCGGCAAGCGATAAGTTCAACCTAGCAGTGACGTTTCGCGCCGCGACAGCGTGGTTTAGAGTATGGAATTATGGCAGTCAATTCGGCTAAAGACGTTCCTTTCCATGCGGCGCAGTCCTTTAGGTGGTGGCGGCTCGCGGTATATGTTTACGTCCCAGCGCTAATCCTCACCGTGGTCAGTTCCCTATTGAAATGGGACGCGACTGTTACGGAAGCGGCAAAGGCCAACAACATCGAGGTTTCTGCTGCACAGACCAGCTTGGCCGTGAGCTTCGCGTTTGCGATTCTCGCGCAGACGGCAACGGCGATTGCGTGCTGGTGGCTTGCTGGCAAACTCCTTGAAGGATCGACTGCAGCGCGCACGGTGCTGTCCGTGGCGGCGGCAGTTTTTGTCATTAATGCATCAATGACGCTGGTCGGAACGATTTCCCAGGTACGCTCCGGAGACTCGTCGGCGCTCGGTTTGATTACAGCTGGCCTGCTGATTGTTGCCTCTATCATCGCCGCAACTGCAACCGCCCAGTCCTACCGCGGCGAGCGTAACCAGAAGTTCTTTGTGACGACGTAGGCAGCTCTTAGAGGTTTGGGGCGGGACGGGGATGCCTTCCAGGGCCTCCACCGTCCGCTTTAGGTCGGCGTACATTTTAGGTATGCCCACTAATACTGAGAGCGCCAGAAAGATTCTGAATGGTCTCGCGTCCACCCAATCCCAGCGCGAGGAACTGTACAAATATTTCCACCGGCACCCTGAGCTTTCCATGCAGGAGCACAGCACTGCAGACCGGATTATTCAGGAGCTCGAATCTTCAGGTATTTCCACAAATCGCGTCGGAGACACCGGCATCGTTGCCATTATTGAGAACGGTGCCGGGCCGATTGTAGCTATGCGCGCAGACATTGATGCGCTACCGGTGAAGGAGACTTCCGGCAAAGACTACGCCTCCACGGCAACGCAGATTGATGAAAAGACCGGCACAGAGGTCCCCGTCGCCCACGCTTGTGGCCACGACTTCCACCTGATGTCTTTGCTCACAGCGCTGCAGGCTTTCAACGAAAACCTTGATCAGTGGTCTGGCACATTCATCGGTATCTTCCAACCCGCTGAAGAAACCGCCGAAGGTGCACGCGCAATGCTGGCGGCAGATCTGGAGAAGGCTATTCCGCGTCCCGATGTTTATCTCGGTCAACACGTACTAGCTAGCTTGCCCGGCGGCTATGTGGGCACTCGCCGCGGGCCAGTTCTCTCCTCTGCATTCTCGGTCAAAGTCACTGTGTACGGTAATGGCTCCCATGGATCCATGCCGGAGCTCAGTGTCGATCCCGTTGTCTTGGCATCCACCATTGTGATGCGTCTTCAGACGATTGTCTCGCGTGAGGTAGCAGCCACCGAGACCGCAGTGGTGACCGTTGGCGCGATTCAGGCGGGAACTAAGTCCAACATCATCCCTGACTCCGCAGAGCTGCTCATCAACACTCGTGCCTACAACAGCGCCGTGACCGAACACCTCAAAGAGGCAATCGAGCGCATTGTACGAGCAGAGTGCGTTGCTGCCCGCAGCCCTCAAGACCCGCAGTTCACTTACTACGACCGCTATCCCCTCACGAACAATGACGGGGACGCCACGAATACTGTGCGCGAGGCATTCGACGCGTACTTCGGTGATGAAGTCTCCGATTTGGACGCAGTGCCCGCCTCTGAAGATTTCTCAATCATCCCCGATGCGCTTGGCGTGCCATATACGTACTGGGGGCTCGGCGGCTTCGCGGATGAGAGCAGCGCTGTTGGCAACCACAACCCAGCTTTTGCCCCTGACCTCCAACCCACTCTTGACCGGGGCGCAGAAGCAATCGTTGTAGCTGCCTGTGCTTGGTTGGCGAAATGAGGGTGTGATTAGCGAGGCTGATGCGTGCGGCTGCAGGCGAGCTGGTGGATGGTGTAGTGCCGGACTCGTGCGGGACGGCCGAAAAACCGGGGGTTAAGCGAAAAAGTAGGCCCCGGCGCACGCCGACCGGACATGCTTCTTGCTACTTAACCCAAAAACTTACGGGCTGCAAATGTGAAACTGTATGAGTTTATGA
>NZ_KV810584.1:0-1411 GCF_001812845.1 Corynebacterium sp. HMSC065H09 | reverse complement strand
GGGTTAAGTAGCAAAAAGTGTGTCCGCTCGGCGTGTTGCGGGGCGGGCACACCGTTTGTTACTTCATGGGGCCTTTTCTGATTCCTATCGAGTGTTCGTACTCGGTTGGGATAGCGTTGTCGTAGAAGGCTGGTCGGCCTGTTTCATGGTCGGCTTTGTTGTGGTCTTCTTCGACAAGATCGTTGACTTTGGCGAGTTGATCTTGGCCGAAATTGCACTGCCTGGCGATCTTTAATGGGTCGTCAGGCAGTTGCGTTTTCGAGTGCAGGTACCACTCGAGCATTTTTCGTTGGCGTTCCCCGGACCTGCCGCGATGCGCGTCGGCGATGCGTTTGAGCCCGGCGTTGATGCCGCCTTCCAGACTGTTTGTCGTTGAAGCCCAGCGTTGAGGCTCAAGCGCATTCGGTGGTGGCTGCAGGTAGGTAAACAGCCATCCTTTCCGTGAGAGGTGCAGCAGGGAGTTGTATGCCTTGCGAACTCGCAGATGGGTCCATTCCCACTGGTTGTTGAGTGTGCGGCGCTCTTTTGACACGGGCGTTTTCTCGTTGAGGAATGCTTTGAATACCTGTCCGAAGTCGTGCAGACGCAGCGTCCACTCCCGTGCCTGGTCGAGTGTGGTGATACGGGTCAGTTTCAACGCCAGGGCGTAGATGGCTTTGCCGGCGTCGGTGCGTGGTCGTGATGTGGTGTAGCGGCGGATGACGCGTTGCGCATGGACGAGGCATCGTTGGATTATCGCGTTCGGCCAGCAGGCTTTAATCGCAGTAAGTGCGCCTTGTCCGCCGTCGAGGACGACGCAGAGCGGCTCAGCGATTTTGCGGAGTAGCTGCGTGTAGGCGTGGGCGGTTTCGTGTTTGGTCCAGTGCCATGCGATGACGTGGTCGTGGCTGGCTGCGACGAGCAAGCATCCGGCGGCGGTGTAGGTACCGTCGATGAAGATCTGGTCGTAGATGCGCTGTGGGTCACCGTCGTTGGGGATGTCGATGAGCCAGAACGGTTTGAATCGGCGGTCAAGTGTCCAACGGCTTACCCCTTGTTGCTGGGCGAGTTCAGACAACGTTGCTGTGGAGGTGGCATAAGAGACGAAGGCTTTAAAGTCGCGGGTCTGCGTGCGGTCGGTGCGGGTTCGTGTCGTGGAACTGCCGCAGTTCGGGTCCTTGCATCGCCACCTGGTTGTGCCTTTAGAAGTGGTTCCGTTTTTCTTCATTTGCCCAGCGCATATCGGGCATCGTGGTCTGTTTTTACTCACCCGGAAAGCACACCAACCCCCGATTAGCACATGCGGGTGCCATTCCGGTGGATTGAACACTAATCGGGCGGATATAAGGTCTTGATGCTTATATCCGCCCGATTTACCCAGCCTAATCAGCAGTAATGCTGAAAGTCAGACACACTTTTTGCTACTTAACCC